>JAFGIQ010000228.1 GCA_016929575.1 candidate division FCPU426 bacterium | reverse complement strand
CTCAGGGCATTGGCCGGGGTTTTCCCGGCCCCGCTTGCCCCCCAATACGTCATTATTTTTTTAATATAAAACTTTAAACGTCCGTCAAACCTGCCCGGCGTCTGCCGGGTACTGGACTTTATCCCAAACAGCCGTTTGCTATTATTGGGTCCTGACCGCCGAACCCTTAATTTTTTTCTGGCTTTTTTTCTATATTAAGAGTATGATGTGTACAACATACGTTTTGCCAAAAAGCCAGCTTAGCGCCGCTATTTGACTGCAGGATTTCTAGCCAATTATCCCGCCAAACCTTCCTTTGTGGCAAAACACTCATTCACTTTTTCTCTAAATTTTTAATAACCAGTACTTGTACCGGCGCATTTGCACTTTGTAATTTAAATATATCTATATCATCATGCGTCGAGGAGGAAGCTATGAAGATACTATTGGTGTATCCCCGGCATCCGGAAACTTTTTGGAGCTTCAAATACGCCTTGCGGTTTATTGGCAAAAAATCCGCTTTCCCGCCGCTGGGCTTGCTTACCATCGCCAACATGCTGCCGGAACACTGGCAGTTGAAGCTGGTTGATATGAATGTACAAAAATTGCCTGAAAAAGATTTGCAGTGGGCTGATTATGTCTTTATCAGCGCCACTTCCATTCAGCGGAACTCCGTATTGCAGATTGTTGAACAATGTCAAAAGGCAGGGGTGAAAATCGTGGCCGGAGGGCCTTTATTTACCACCGCCCATTCCGACTTTTCCGGCATTGATCATTTTATTTTAAACGAGGCGGAAATAACACTTCCGCAATTTGTGCATGATCTGCAACAAGGCAATCCCCGGCAGGTATATACATCAGACCAGCTTGCCGAATTAAGCCAAACGCCTGTTCCCCGCTGGGAATTGATACCCAAGAATAAATATGGCGCCATGAGCATCCAATACTCCCGCGGTTGCCCCTTCAACTGCGATTTCTGTGACATTACCCTGCTCTATGGCCATAAAACCCGGGTCAAATCCAAAGCCCAAATCATCCTCGAATTGGATCAGCTCTATGCAAACCACTGGAGAGGTTCGGTCTTTTTTGTTGACGATAATTTTATCGGCAATAAAACCAGGCTGAAAAACGAGGTCCTGCCGGCTATAACCGAGTGGATGAAAAAACATCGTTATCCTTTTACTTTTTTAACCCAGGCTTCGGTCAATCTGGCGGATGATGACGAACTATTGAAAATGATGGTAAACGCGGGATTCGACACAGTTTTTGTTGGCATTGAATCACCCAATGAAGCCAGCTTGACCGAATGCTTAAAAAGCCAGAATACAAAACGTGATTTAATTCATGCCATTAAAAAATGCCAGCAGGCAGGACTGCAGATACAGGGGGGGTTCATTGTCGGTTTTGACAGCGATCCCCTCACCATTTTCGATCAGCATATCCGCTTTATTCAGCAAAGCGGCATTACCACGGCCATGGTGGGCCTGTTGAACGCCCTCAAAGGAACGGGCCTTTTTCAGCGCCTGGAAAAGGAGCACCGCATGTTAAGGACCTCCACCGGCGACAACACGGATTGCTCCATTAACTTTGTTCCTAAAATGGATGTCCAAGTCCTGATCGAGGGGTATAAAAAAATAATCAAACAAATCTATTCCCCGGCCAATTATTACAAACGGGCCTTTACTTTTTTAAAACAATTCAACATGCCCCGGATTCGGCCTTTCAAACTGCAGTTTAACTTGCTGCTGGCGTTTTTCCGTTCCACTGTCCGTTTGGGGATTATCGGCAGGGAACGTTTTTATTATTGGAAACTGGTGCTATGGACGCTTTTCAACCGTCCGGTTTCTTTTCCGATAGCTATCAATCTTGCCATAAACGGGTTTCACTTTCGCAAAGTTTTCAAGCATACCTGTTTATAATGGATAACACATTTTCATTTTTCGCATATTGTTTATCCTGCAAAGAAAGGAAGGTCCATGGCACACTAGGGTGATATCGACCAGGAACACATGCATGACCAGTAATCTTTAACCGCAGGCCTGGCCTGCGAATAACCGAAAGAGAGACAACCCATGAAAATTTATGTCGGCAATTTGGCGTACGAAACTTCAGAGGATGACATCAAAAGCGCTTTTGAAATGCATGGAGAAGTCAAAAATGTTAATCTCATCAAGGACAATTACAGCGGCAAATCCAAGGGGTTTGCGTTTGTAGAAATGTCCGAAAAAGCGGAAGCCGAAAAGGCAATCGCCGCGCTCAATGGCAAAGACCTTAATGGACGCAATCTAAACGTTAATGAAGCCCGCCCGCAAACTGAAAACCGTTCATTTGGCAACCGCCCGCAGAAAAAGCCATTTCGCAAGTATTAAACAACATAAACCACGCCGTCCTTCTCCCTATCCGGTTAGGGAGAAGGATGGTCTTTTAAATAAGGTTATCCCCTGTTTTTTTAGGCATGCAAGCAAATTGCAGAATCCTCTTCCTTTTAAATACGAAGAATTTGTCAGCTTATTTTATTCCCTCTTGTCAAAATTTAAACCAAAACCCCATCTGCAGAGTACACGGGTTTATTGATAAAAAACCTTACTGATTATTTGGACAGCAGCGTATTTAATAATAATTTCAAATTTGTTATTATCTTTTATTTTATTACATTATTGATACTTTTTAATAATACAACCTTTAAGTTAAAAAACCTGATTTAACCTATAAATCAACCTATTATCTTCGCCACTGCCGCCTTTTGATTTTCTGGCACGCAATATGCATTTACATACCTTAAAAGTTGCTGTGTACCCGGTTGCTGAAAAAGGAGGTATGAATGGGCAATATCCTTTTGTAATCACAGTGCAAAAAACATTAGGGAGGAATTAAAAATGAAGAAAACTTTGTTGAAAATATTTGTTCCTGTTTTAGCCAGCATGTCTATTCTTTCCGTTTCAGCCCCTGAAATCCCGGCTGCACCCGTCGGTCTGGATATCCCAGTGGTCAGCAAATATGTCTGGCGCGGCATTGAGGCCAATGAAGATCCTGTCTTGCAGCCGTCTCTGACCGTGGATTTTGGATCAGGTTTTACTTTTAATGTATGGGGAAACATGGATTTGACCGGATACGGCGGGAAAGCCGGGTACGGGAACCGGTCCGGCGAATTTACTGAGCTTGACCTTACCGGTGAATATAGCAGATCCTTTGGGAGCATTGGTATTTCCGCTGGCATGATTTCCTATATTTTTCCCGGCCTCGGTGCCACCACCCATGAACTGTACGGCAAAGTCACGGCAGAGCTCCTGGCCAGCCCTGCTTTGGCCTTTTACTCCGATATTGACGAAATCAAGGGCTCCTATTTCCTTTTAGGCGTCAGCCACACTTTTGCTTTGGCCGCCGGGGTTTTAACCGGGGTTGACCTGGGCGTCAATCTCGGCTATGGCAGCGGTTCGTACAACCGCGGTTATTTTGGCGTGGACAAAGCCGCCCCGGTGGATCTGGTGGCTTCCGTGGGTTTCCCTATGTCCCTATCAGGTTTTAGCATAACACCAGCCGCTCAATACAGTGCGGTTTTGGACAGTGAAATACAGACCGCACTCGATAAAAAAGGTTATTTCGCAGCTTCGTTGACCTTGGGCCTGTCTTTTTAAACAACTGGAGGTGACAATCATGTATTTAGCCCGGTGCTTTTTTTCCCTGTTTATACTCTTTGGCCTGGCTTGCACGGCTCTGGCTGAAGAAACCCCTCACCTGCCGGCAACCGCAGCGGTTGCCTCGTCAGCCGCACATGCAGAGCTTGCCCCGACAGGGAGTGTCAATCTGGCCGAGCTGGTCTCAGCAGCCGAAACCGCGGCAAAAACCGCCCAGGATTCAGCCAACTGGGTTTGGATTCTGATCGCCGCTTTCCTGGTCTTCTTCATGCAGGCCGGTTTTGCATTGGTGGAAGGCGGTCTCACGCGTGCTAAAAACGTGGGCAATATCATGATGAAAAACATGATGGATTTCTCACTGGGATCCATTGCCTACTTCATCCTGGGTTTCGGCATCATGTTTGGCGCCGATAAATTGGGTCTCTTTGGAACAAACGGTTTTTTCCTGTCTTCCGGCAACACGGCCGGAAAGGAAGGCATGTGGCAATACGCCTACTGGATGTTCCAGGTGGTTTTTGCAGCTACGGCTGCCACCATTGTGTCCGGCGCCATGGCCGAGAGAACCAAGTTCATCGGTTATCTGGTCTACAGTGTGTTCATCTCCCTCTTTATATATCCCATCGTGGGCCACTGGATTTGGGGCGGCGGCTGGCTGAACACACTGCCGGTCCCCATGATAGATTTTGCCGGTTCCACGGTTGTCCATTCTGTGGGTGGTTGGCTGGCCTTGGCAGGCGCGGTTGTTTTGGGGCCCCGAACGGGAAAATACGGCCCCAAGGGAGAATCAAAAGCCATCCTGGGTCATAATATCCCCTTGGCTTCCTTGGGCGTGTTCATTCT
>JAFGIQ010000227.1 GCA_016929575.1 candidate division FCPU426 bacterium | reverse complement strand
GCCCTTGGGATTGAAAGAAAGGGATCCTTTGCCGCTGCCGCGCGCCTGGATGCCGCAGGGAATCTGCGTCATGGATGTGGTATACAGCCAGGGGCATACGGCTTTTCTGCGTCTGGCCCTGGCCCGCGGAAACCGGATTGTCCCCGGTTGGCGCATGCTGCTGCATCAGGGGGCAAAAGCTTTTCACTTGTGGACCGGATGCAGGCCTCCGCTGGACAGGATGGAGCAGGCTTTATGTGCGGTGGCCGGCTTAAAAAGCGTTTAAAATTCAGCGGATTTTGATATAATAAACAGCATCCCTGGAGAGGAGACTTTCCATGTTGACGATCGACACCCTTGTCCGCATGTTGTTCGAGAAGAATGCATCGGATTTGCACCTTACCGCCGGAGCCGAACCAGCCTTGCGTATCGACGGAGAGATAGTGCCTGCCGAACTGGACAAGCTTAAACCAGAGCTTTGCGGCAATTTGATCTATAGTGTTTTGACAGACGAGCAGAGGGACAAACTGCAGCAGGACAATGAACTGACCATTTCTTTTGGCATTGAAAAAATCGGACGCGTGCGCATGAACATTTTCAAACAGCGCGGGCAACTGGCGGCCAACCTGCGCCGGATTCCGAATGACATCATCAGCATTGAAGAGTTGGGGCTGCCGGCCATTGTGGTGGATATCGTTCAGCTGCCCAAAGGACTGGTTTTAGTGACAGGCCCCTCGGGGTCCGGCAAATCATCGACCTTGGCTGCCATGCTCAATTGGATCAACCACAATAAAGCCGTGCATATACTGACCATTGAGGAGCCCATTGAATTTTTGTATGGGCACCATAAGGCCATTGTCAACCAGCGGGAAGTGGGATCAGACACCCGGGATATCACCGTGGCCCTGAAAAGGGCCCTGCGCAGTGATCCGGATGTGGTTTTAATCGGTGAGTTGCAGGAGCGTACCACCATCCAAGAAGCGCTGAATCTGGCGGAGACCGGGCATCTGGTTTTTGCATCCATGCAAACCACGGATTCTGTGCAAGCCATCTATAAATTGCTCGATGCCTTTGAACAGCATCAGCAATTCCGGGTGCGGATGCAACTCTCCATTGTGTTGCAGGCTATTTTGGCCCAGCAGCTTTTGCCGCGGGGGTATTCCTCCGGCCGGGCTTTGGCCTGTGAAGTGCTCATCCCGACTTCGGCGGTGCGCAATCTCATCCGCGAAGAAAAGGAGCATCAGATTTATCCCGTCATGCAGACCGGCAGTGAATACGGCATGCAAACCATGAATCAGGCTCTTTTTGAGCTCTATCAAAAACAACTGGTGACGTACAATGAAATCTTTTCCCGGACCACGGATCCGCGTGACCTGCAGCAATTGATCAAAGGAACCACGTAGACCAGAAAGCGGCAAAGTAGACAGCAGAGCAAAAACCAGAAAAGGACGGAAGACGCCGGCATATGGCATGGAAAGCAATAGGAAAAGAAAGCGGATTTACTTATCTGGAAATAGCCATTTTCATCGCCCTCTTGGGAATTTTGGCCGCCCTGGCCTATCCCTATTTACAGGACCTGAGGGAAAAAGCCAGAGAGGCTGCAACCAAGGCGAATATCAGCGCCATTAAAGCCGCCATCTCGATATACTACGGCGACCATGAAGGAATTTGGCCCACCCGCCTGGATGTGGCGGATAAAACCCCTGGATATGGATTTGGCGATTATTTGCCGGTCATGCCCAAAGTGCTGATGACCCATCCGGAGGATTCTGCTAAAAGTCCGGCGGGCAATGAAGTCACGTATAAATCATTTACTGATGAAAACAGTTTGGCAGTGCCCGATAGTTATGGCACGGGCTGGCGTTATGACGGACCGGAGCAATCCAATACAGGGAGAATCTGGGTTAACAGTTCATTTAGGGACACCAGAGGAGTTTCATATACAACTTATGGGTATGAATAAAGCACATAGCCACATCATCCTGTGGTCGGATTTTTTAAAAAAGTCCATATTTATATGTCACTGCAGTTTTATAAAAATCTTTATTTATTAAGGTAAAACCGCTTTGCCCTTCACTTTTGATTTCCTCTTTTTCTCTTGATTTTTCTATTATTCGTCTTTATAATCCAGCAAAAGAAGTATAATATGGAAAAAAGTAGTTTTTTCCAGTCTTCACAAAAAACTTAGAAAACAGGTTTTTAGGTTATTTAAAAAAGGAAGTGATATTTGTCTAAATAACCGAAGATGTTCTGTTTTATAAAATTACGGCCAGGATCTCAGAGGCATCCTCGCTGTATATTTTGCGTTGATAAAAAAGATTTGCCTTTTTCACCAATTCGCTTATCTATCCTCCCTTGCGGGGGGGGGATATAGGCCATCCCTGCCGAGGCGGACAAAGCGCGTTTTTTGCGGGGAGGGAAACCTGACCGGAGCAAGACAGGGGCGCTTGGGAGAACGCCGGGAGCAGGGAGCGGCAGGGCCATAGATGGAACCACGGGTGTAAATCCGTGGGGCTCCATACCATGAAGCTGCATTGCCAGGGCGGCAGGAGGAGCT
>JAFGIQ010000226.1 GCA_016929575.1 candidate division FCPU426 bacterium | reverse complement strand
TCCGGGTGACGGCAGGTACACCGGAACTTTCAAGCAAACCCAGTTTGACGGGGTGTATACTTTCCGTTTCATGGCCAGAAGCGGGCAGATCAGCCGCGAGAAATTCGTGGCCCTGCACCTGCGGCCCAGAATCCAGCCGCAAAAAAGCGCGCTCAAGGTGGTGCAGCGGGAATACCGGGCAACGGACAAGCTGACTTGGGTACAAATGACTGTCACACCCAAGGACAGGTTTGGCAACAAACTGGGGCCAGGTTGCGGGGATCTGCTGCAAGTGGATGCCAAGCAGGCCAAGATCGTCGAGGTGAAAGACAAGTTGGACGGGTCATACGAGGTGCAAATGACCGTGCCCGGCGACTATAAGGCCAATCCCGGTTTGAAATCTGTTTTCCGGAGACTGGATGTCAAAAAACGGATCGGGCAGTAAAAGGTTTTTAAAACAGGAAAAGCGCCGGTCTTGTCAATCAAGGCCGGCGTTTTTCCAGACGGGGGCACAATAGTTCATTGAAAATAAACCTGACAAAAAAGCCCAATGAAGTATTGTGCCCCAAATTAGAAGGAGAAGGCGGCGCCGGCGAGGGTGATGGGCTCCCATTTTTCCTCGATCAGCTCCCATTCGCTGGTGTGAATGGGAAAACGGGTGTCAGGAGTTTCACGGTTGTGAAATTCGCCGCGGTAGATGTAGGCTGCGCCGGTGCCGATGAACAGGGAAAAGCGGTCCCACCAGGTGATGCCTGCCAGCAAGCGCGCCTGGGCGATTTGCAAATCCGAGGCGTCGTAGCGGTCCGTGGGCCGGTTGTTTTGGACTGAATACCCCAGGTCAAGCTCAAGATAAAACGGCCGCAAGGGGATGTGCCCGCCGTAATGGAGGCCCGCGCCCCAGCCTTCGTCAAAGGAGGCGCGCGGGGATTGTTTGGAAGTTGAAATGATGGAATAAAAATATCCGGCGCGGCATTTCACGCCCAGATTAAAATCAGCCAGGGAGTCGTGCCAGGCAACCACCTCCACGCTGCCGTTTTCGGAAATATTCACCAGGCCCACGGGCACTCCGTTTTGTTCCCCGGCAATATTCAGCACTCCCACTTGCAGGCCACGGGAGCGCCCGGCAATATTTACTGTCGCCGCCTGCACGCCCTCAAGGTCCTCCGGGGTATGGGTGAAAATTCCAGCTACCTGAAAACCCGCGACTTTTCCTTCGGCCAGGGCAAAAACCCCGGCTGCCTGCGCGCCTTCCACCTGGCCTTCAGCCCAAGTAAAAACTCCTGCCGCTTGCGCGCCCAGGAGCGGGCCTGCTGCCATGGTAAACACGCCTGCGGTTTGCACGCCTTTGACCCGGCCTTTGGCAAAGGTAAAAACCCCGCCTATCTGGGCGCCGGCGAGGCTGCCGTTGTTCATGCTGGCAATGCCGGCATACTGCACTCCCGTGACATTGTTTTCCGCTTCATTCAGGACGCCGGAAAACTGGATGCCCTCCATTTCTCCGCGGCAGATATTGAAAATGCCGGAAAGCTGCGCAGCCTGCATTTTTCCGCCCACATAATTTCCAATGCATGAAAACATGGCGCCGCGGGAGTCTGACTTGACAACATTGGGCCCCAGGCTGATGGCAAAGCCGTCCAGTTGCACGCTGTACGTGCCCACCAGGCCGAAAACATAGTAATGGATGATATTGCCGTATTGTTCGGCATCAGGCGTAAGGCAAAAATCCCAAGGCACGACCTTCAAGCCCTGGTCATTGTATTCGGCATGGATTTTTTCCTCGCGGCCCCGGGCCAAAGCCGGCTCGCGCTGGATTTCAGTGAAATGCGAGGGGGCGAGGACGAATTCCTGGCCCAAGGCCAGGTCCACCTGGGTTTCAAAAAGCGCCTGTTCGCGCTCGTTGCTGATGGAATATTTGCCCTCTTCCAGGCCGATCTGCATGGCCCGGCCGCCGGGTTTGCGCATTTCCAGGATCACGTGTTCGTCCGTGTCGCGGATGAAAATGCGGCCCTGGAGCGTCTTGTCCAGCGTGAGGATGGCCGAACTGTTGCGGATGTCGGTCATGACCACATCGCCGGTTCCGCTCATCTGGATGTTGTAATTGGGGTGCTGCGGGCCGCCCAGGGTTTTTTCGGTTTTCAGCAGAGTTTCATGATAGGCGTATTGATAGGCTTCATTCAAGGTTACCCGGCCGTCCAGAGACATATCGGCTGCGCCGCGCAGTCCTGCAATCAGGTAATGCGTGAAAAACGAGCTTTGCAGGCGGTCGGATTCCTGGGAAACTTCGTCCGAGGAGCTGGAGGTTAAAAAGGCATAGCCTTTCATGTCATAGGAGGAGTCGATGAGAAAAGGGGGCCGCATTTTGCCGCCTTTTAGGCGGGTGAAGGCGCCGGAGGAGCAGGAGTCCAGAATGGCGATGCGCACATCCGCGGGCGTGCGTTCAATGGCCTGCTTGATGTTTTTATAGGCTATTTTGTCCGGGCCCAGCAACACCGCCTCCTCGTCCGAATGCCCGGAGTAATAGAAGATCATTTCAATCTTATTGGCGCTGGCCTGGGCGTTTTGAATTTTATCCCGCAGGCGCGCCAAACCATTCATGAAAGCCTCGCGGTCGGGCTCCACCAGGAATATGCAGTCAATGGGAAAGACTCCGCCGATTTTCTGCAAAAGGTAGGTGAAAGCCTTCGCATCAGTGACTGCGTAGCGGAGTTTGGGCCTTTCTTTTCCGCCGTCATTGGCGCCCACCACCAGGGCAAAGCGGCGCACCGTGTCCTTGTTCACGGCATTGCCGGCTGCGGGAATGAGGATGCCGGCGGTCAGGAAAAAGAGCAGTATGAAAGCGGTTTTTCTATAATGCATTTTCATTCTCCCTTGTCAATCCGTACAGAGTACTGTTTTATCTTGGCAGCAACAGGCAAAAAGCCGGCGGGGGCGTTTGCCTGGTCTTGGGCCAGTTGCCGGGCTGCCTGCAAAACCATGTTCACATCCAGGGCAGAGGCGGAAGTCAGGAAAAAGAAACGCTCATAACCAGGCGCGTCATCCAGCTCATAGGCATTGGGCAGGAGGGTTTTATTTGGCCTGGATAATTTGGTGGAGGCTGCCGGATCCGAGGGAAAATGCAGGGTGACATTGCCCCTGCCGTCCAGGGACAGAATAATGCCAAAGGCATCCCTGCTGCTCATATAGGCGATTTGCAGCAAATCGCCCTTTTGGCCGGAATCATTGTTTTTCAGCAGCTGCACCTGGTCTCCCACACGGCGATACAGGTATAGTTGTGCGGCTTGGCCTTTGATACGGGTGCCTTCACTCAACTGAAAGAAAACCGGTTGCAAGGACGGCAAGGCCAGCAGCAATACGGCCGCCCCGGCAACCAGGGAAGGGAGCAGCCAGGGCAGGGGCCGCAGTCTGCGCCGGGAGGAGAAAGCAGCCCAACGGTCTTTAATCCTTTGCGCCATTTCGCGCGGAGGGTAGGCGGCAAGAATGTCGTTCGTCGTATGTTTCAGGGCTTCCAGGCGGCGGCGCAATTCAGGGTCGTTATCCAAACGCCCATCAATTTCACGTTTCCGCTCCGGGGGAAGTTCATTGAGCAGATATTGCTCCAAAGTGAGGTCAGAGTAATGAGGCATCATGGCTGTACTCCTTTACATCCTTGTACTTTGGCCCGGAATTCCCGCACGCGTTTGCGCACGCCTGAAACCGACATGCCCACAGCGTGCGCCACTTCCTCCAGGGTCATATGGTCTACGTAGAGCATGACCATCATGTCTCTCGTGGTGGCTTTTTCGCCCTGGAAGAGGAAGTCCAGCACCGAGCGCCACATGAGGCGCTCTTCGCTGTCATCGGCAGCAGCGATATTCATCAACAATTCATCTCCGGCCAGTTCAGGCCGGCGCTGGCTGGAGCGGATGATGTTTAGGCAGATATTGGTGGCCATGCGGTATAAAAGGCTGGAAGGATAGGCGTCCTTGAGGGTGGAGCAATTTTTCAGGAGATTGACAAAGACTTCCTGCATGGCGTCCAGGGCCCTTTCTTCGTTTTTCAACAGAAAACGGCAGCGACGGAGAACCATGGGTCCGTATTTTTTATAGTAGGCTTCCACGTCAATGGCCATTCAATCTGTCTCCTGCTTCTCTCTGTAGAATGTAACACCCGCGGCCCCTGAAAGTGTCACTTTCACTATACAAAGGAATCCCCGCGCTTATAGCCCGGGATTGCCGCTTTCCCTCTCCCGCCTGCCCATGCATCCGCAGTATAGGCGGCTTTTATACGGGCAGAGGGTTACCCTGGTTAGAAGACATCCTTTTGTCTGCGCAAACGCGCAAAACTCCTGGCATCCGCAGCCTGCAGGAATGCGTTTATTTGCTTTTCCCGCCCTATCGTGGAAGGCACGGTCGGCAATTGGGCCAGCCGGCGCTGCTGCATTTCCCGGTAAAAGGCCTGCAGCGCGGCATTTTCAGGGTGAATGCTCAAGGCAAAAGCGAGATTGTGAAGCGTGTATTCATGTCCGCAATAGAGAAGCGTGTCTTCCGGCAGGGCGGCCAGGCGTTGCAGCGAGGCAAACAGTTGCTCTGCTGTGCCGCCAAAAATCCGGCCGCAACCGCCGATGAAAAGCGTGTCGCCGGTGAAAAGCAGGCCCGGCTGGCCGGGCAGGTAAAAACACACGCTGTCGCGGGAGTGGCCGGGAGTCGCCATCACCTGCAACTGTGCAGAGCCAAAAACCACAGTGCCGGCTGAGGCGGTCCCTGCCGCCAAGGGATAAATCCGGCAGCCGGTCATTTCTTTGAGGTTTTGGTTTCCCCCGCAATGGTCGCTGTGATGGTGGGTGTTTAAGATGAGCTGCAACTGCAGCTTTTGGTCGTCCAAAAAACGCGCCACTGGTTCGGAAAAACCCGGGTCAATGACGCAGGCCTCCTGGCCGTCCTGCAAAACATAGCAGTAATTATCTTCCGCCAGGGGAAGGATGTGGATTGGCATGTGCTGATTGTATCGCAGCCCGGGGGTGAAATCAAGCGCAGTGCCTCTGGCAGATGGACTTGACCTTTCATCTGCGGCAGTGTAAAGTGCGATCAGAAAGCGTTTGCGCAAGCTGCTGTCAGGGGGATGGCTGGTGGACGAGGTCCGCGTGTATCGAAAACATGAACTGGAATTACAACCTGATGTTCCCGGAGCAAAATTTTGGGCGGTGGGACAGAAAAAGAGCATGCTCACGTATTTTGAGCTGGAGCCCAACACCATTTTTCCAGAACATGCCCATGAGGCTGAACAAACAACCCTGGTCTTGGAGGGCGAATTGACATTTACCATTCAAGGGCAAAAATCAACCCTGGGTCCCGGCGATGTCATATCCATTCCCTCACACCTGAAGCACGGCGCGTATACCACCAATCACGCCTGCCGCGCGGTGGACGCCTGGTCGCCGGTGCGCAAGGATTGGCTTAAGAAATAGCCGCCTTTCAACGGTTTCCTTCAAATTAATATGCCACCGCGAATTCCCCGGCTTCCGGCATTCGCCGGACAAGTACGCCGGGCCTGCCCAGCGCATGCTGGGCGCAGGCCCG
>JAFGIQ010000225.1 GCA_016929575.1 candidate division FCPU426 bacterium | reverse complement strand
TGGTCGGCATCCAGGACATGGGCGCCGCGGGGCTGACTTGTTCCTCCAGCGAAATGGCCGCACGCGCCGGAACCGGCATAGAAATAGAATTGGACAAAGTGCCAAAACGCGAGACCGGCATGGTGCCATACGAGATTATGCTTTCTGAATCCCAGGAGCGGATGCTCCTCGTGGCCAAAAAGGGGCATGCCCGGGATGTACGCCGTATTTTAAAAAAGTGGAACCTGCATGCAGCCGACATCGGGCAGGTTACCGGAGACCGAAAAGTGCGGGTGAGGCACAAAGGGAAAGTCGTGGCGGAAATACCCGCCGGTGCACTGGCGGACACCAAATATCCTGGCTATCCGACCTATATCCGTCCCGCGCGCAAGCCGGCATACCTGAAAAAAGCGCAGGCCATTCCCGGCCGCGCCCTGCGCTCCCTGGGCGCATCCTCCCAGGATTTGCACCGGCTCCTGGCTTCACCCAATCTGTGTTCCAAACGCATGGTGTGGCAGCAGTACGACCACATGGTCCGCACCAACACCATACTTTTACCGGGAGCCGGGGCAGCCGTATTACGGATCAAGCACACACACAAGGCGGTAGCCGTTTCCATTGATGGCAACGGACGCTATGCCTATTTGGATCCGCACCGGGGCGGTCAAATTGCAGTGGCGGAGGCGGCGCGCAACGTGGCCGTGACCGGAGCCGAGCCGCTGGGTGTGACGGATTGCCTGAATTTCGGCAATCCCATGGACCCGGAAATCTTCTGGCAGTTCAAACACACTGTCCGGGGCATGGCTGAAGCCTGCCGCGCCCTGCATATTCCCGTAACCGGCGGCAATGTCAGCTTTTATAATGAAAGCCCACAGGGTGCCGTGGACCCTACACCGGTGGTGGGTGTGGTGGGACTGCTGGAGGACAGCACCCAGGCGGTGACACCCTGGTTCAAGGCCGAAGGAGACGAAGTCTTTCTCCTGGGGCGGACCTATCATGAAATGGGCGGGTCTGCCTGGCTTCACGAGATCAAAGGACTCAAAGCCGGGAGACCACCCCGCATCCGCCTTGAAAAGGAAGCGGCTGTGCAAAAAGTGCTGGTGGAGGCGGCCAGGGCGGGACTCCTGCGGTCAGCCCAAGACTGTTCGGACGGCGGACTGGCAGTAGCGCTGGCGGAGGCGGCATTTTTAGGAAAAACCAGCGGACAAAAAGCACTGGGCGCACAACTGCATATGACGTCTTCCTGGCAGGACACGGTACTGCTTTTTTCCGAATCACAGTCCCGGGTGGTGGTGAGCGTGGTGCCGGAACATGCGGTTGTATTGCAAACCCTGTGTCGCAAACACCGCGTGCCTTATACACACCTCGGCTTGGTGGCCGGAGACATGCTTGACCTGGGGATAGACCGGCGGCGGGTACTGCATGAAAAAGTGGCGGAACTGTATAAAACCTGGGAAGGCGGTATGCAGCATTATGTTCAGAACGTCGGATGAGAAGCCACGTGAAGCCTGCGGTATTGCCGGCATCTACGGCCATCCTGAGGCGGCAAATCTGGTTTATCTCATGCTCTATGCCTTGCAGCATCGCGGCCAAGAAGGGGCGGGGATTGTTGCCAACAGCGAAGGTGCGGGATTCAATGCCTTCCGGGGAGTGGGATTGGTGGCCGATGTATTCAACAAAGGCAAGCTGGAAACCTTGCACGGCAACGCGGCCGTTGGACATGTGCGTTATTCCACCGCCGGTCCTTCTGTGGAAAAAAATGCCCAACCCATCATGGTGGAGTTTAGCTGGGGCAATTTGGCCTTGGCCCACAACGGCAACCTGGTCAATGCGGATGACATACGGCAGGAATTGGTCCGGCACGGCTCCATTTTTCAAACCTCGGCTGATTCCGAAGTCTTGATTCATCTGTTGTCAAGAAATACGGCTCCGGATTTTTTAGAAGCCCTGTCCGCCAGCTTAAGGCAGATCAAGGGCGCGTTTTCTTTTTTACTGCTGAAAGACGATGTTCTGATCGCCATCCGTGATCCTTACGGCTTTCGTCCCTTGGCAATTGGCAAATTGGGAGACACCTACCTGGCCGCTTCAGAGACCTGTGCTTTTGATTTGGTGGGGGCCGAATACATCCGTGATGTGGAGCCCGGGGAGATCGTGATAATCAACCGGGGCGGATTGCGCTCGCACCGTTATGCTCCCCGGCAGGACCGCGAAGCCATGTGTATCTTTGAGTACATATATTTTTCCCGTCCGGATTCACGGATTTTCGGACAATCCTGTTGGGAAGCCAGGCGGCATTTGGGGCAGATGCTGGCACGGGAGAATACGGTGGCTGCGGATCTGGTGGTGCCGGTTCCTGATTCCGGCGTATGCGCTGCAGTGGGTTTTGCCCAAGAAGCCGGCCTTCCTTTTGAGATGGCCCTGATTCGCAACCATTATATAGGACGCACCTTCATCGAACCTTCGCAGTCCATACGCGATTTTGGCGTCAAATTAAAGTTCAATGTGGTCAAGGAGGCGGTCTTGGGAAAACGGGTCATTGTAATTGACGACTCCCTGGTGCGGGGGACCACTTCCCGTAAAATAGTGAAAATGATACGCCAGGCGGGTGCGCGGGAAGTGCATGTGCGCTT
>JAFGIQ010000224.1 GCA_016929575.1 candidate division FCPU426 bacterium | reverse complement strand
GCACGTGGAAAGGGCCCTGCGGGAGAAAAACATCTCCTTTGTGACCGTCAAACCCAGGATCACGCGCACGGACGTGGAGAATCCGTACTTTTCCCTGCTGCGCAATGAGAAAAGCCCGCTGGAACAGCTGCTGGCGCAGAATGAAAACATCTATTCGCCCCGCAGCGCCTTCAACAACCAGCTCTTTACCCGCTATGTGGAGACCATGTGGGAGCTCGAGCTGCACCGCAAACTGGTCATGGAAGAGGGTTTGACCGGACAGCCCCTGCAGGAGAGAGTTGTCGCCGAACGGAGCCGTTATGCGGCGGACAATCCCAACGTGGATCTGGAGTTTGTCGCTGAAAACGCCGACCCAAAACACAAGGTATATGTCTTTAAATTCAAAGGGGACAACACGCATGTCATCATCCGCCCTTTTGAAACCACGGATTACACCACCCTGGTCAAGGCGGAGAGATTACAAGGCGAAAATTTTATGTTCCAGCTCGTCAGCGGGGATTATTTTAATGAAGGGAGCAACCGCTACCGCATTCTGGGCCAGGAAAGGCCCCGCCGCGCGGGCGTGAAAGCCATGACCGACCTGATTGCGCAAATCAGCCGGGTCCGCAATCCTGTGACCCGCTTTTTCGGACAGGCGGCCATTGCCCTGGCCGGGCGCAGCGAGCAGCCCTCCTTGACCAGCGGCCGCGTTTTGCGCGCGGCCTTGAACGCGGCGACCGCAGCGTGGGCTTTTTTCTTCGGCACGGGCGCGGGCCGCAGGGGCCTTTTTGCCGGCCGCCAGAATGAGCTGATCCCCCGCGCCATTGCCTGGGCGCTGGAAAATTATGATTTCAATGCCAATAATATTACAGACACGGGTTTTGAAATTGCCCTGGAAAATGTCCTGGCCCTGGCCGAAGCCAATCCGGACCTGGAAAAATTCATCGGCAACAGCGCGGAACACCTGGCCCTGGCCGGCCTGGCGTATGAAAACGGAAAACAGCCGTGGATTCCCGGCCTGCCCTCAAAAAATGCCATTGCCCTGGCGCAGGATTATCTCGAGGCCGAGGAGCTGGCCGGAAAAATCATCGAGCAAAAGGGCGCTTTTGGCAACTTGCAGGTAAAGGGCAATTCCTACCTGGCCCAACTGATGAAGGCCCTGCGGGGCAATCCGGATTTAAAAACCTTTATTCTGGGCAGGCAGGACATTCTCAGCCAGGAACGCCTGATACCGGAATTCACCTCTGCCAGGCAGGCCGAGGCCATCCGGGCGGTTTTCACAGCGCAAAAAATGCAGAGCATCAGGCTGGTGGGAATAGAGCTGGCCAATGAAGCAAAACAAGAGGCAGCCAACGGCAAAATCATCAACCTGGCGGAGTATCTGGCCAAAAAGCAGGACAAGGATGCCAAACAAGGAGACCAGGTGGCTAGAATCATTCCCATGCCGCAGCTGCTGGAAGGAATGGATGACGGAATATCCGCTGCAGCATTGGCGCAATTACAAGAAGAAGAAGGCGGAGACCTGACAGGGTTGAAACAGCCTCGGGTCATGGGAGAGATGGCTAATGCGGCCGGGGACCTGAAACAAACGGAAATGTCCGCTGCCACAACCGGGGAAAGCACGGACCCGAACAAAGCCCTGGGCGATATGTCCGCAGGAATCAATCCTGCGGATTTTAAAGATGATTTCAACCTGGTAGGCCCGGCCGGAGCAGGCCAAGACAAGAAGCGTCTGGCAGGCATCATGGACCGGGCCCTGCCCTGGAACAGGTATGCCGATGTCCAGGCCCTGGGCACCCTGGCCTCGGTTTTCAAGAGCCTAGGCATACAGGTGCGGCCGGACGGCAGGGCGACTTTAAGCGTGAAGGCCATGATCCAACAGGTGCGCAGGGTGCGCAGTGACTTGAACCGGGAGCGGAAGGCCCTGGCCAAGCGCAGGCAATTCCTGGCGCGCAAAAGCAATCCCACCCTGCAGGAACAGCAGGAAATGCTTGCCATCCGCAACACCCTGGGCCAGCACCAGGAGGCGGTTGCAGCCTTAAACGACTTGTCGCGGACTTTCCGGGAAAACGGGGACCGGACCTTCACGATTGTGCTCTCCGGTGAAATGAACATGGAACAAGACGGCCTGGCTGTTTCCAGCCGCAGCCGCGGCCAAATGTGTTTCAATGCCGCGAAGCTGTCACGCCTGGCCGCCAGGCGCAACATCCTCAGCCTGATGAAACAAGTGGCGCATGAAAGCGGGCACCTGGCTGGTGTGGAAAACACCCTCATCGGCGAAGGCCAGGCTGCCTTGATCGGCAAGATTTTAAGCGGCTACCAGATCAGCATCGCCGAGATGATGGCTGAATTGGGACCCAAAAAGGCCCTGCTGCGCGCGATCTTGCATGGGGAAGAAGCGCCGGCAGCAGCAGAGCCGGCCCTGGATCTGGCTGCAGTCGGGCCGGCGCAGGCGACGGTTTTGACTGAAACGCAAAAACAGGAAATGAAAACCTGGTATGACAACAGCAGGGGCTGGACCAATGTCACCCTGGATATAATGACCACCTTTGACCGCCCCCTGGACGAAAAAGATTTGGCTGCGAGCGTGCCCAAAAAAGCGGATACGGACAATGCCCGGGAAGTGGGCGTGGCCCTGCTTTCCCTGATTTCCGCAGCCTTGGCCAAAGCCACGGATAATTTTTACACGGCCGCGGACCTGCTGGAAGTTTTCAAAATGACCCTGGCCGGGCAAAAAGCGGATGATGCAGTCGCCTCTTATCTTAAGGAACGCGCGGAATATTTGAACCAGCTTGTGCCTGAGGAATTCGCCGCCTATGAAAAGGCCAGGGGCCCGATGAAAAGCACCGAGGATGTCCGCAAGTTCATCCAGGCGGCTTTTGACGGGGAATTCCTTGCCATCACCCCGGCGCTGCAGTTGTTTGCCGGCCGCCTGGTGGAGCGCGAACAGGAAGCCCTGGCTGACGCCAATTACGCGGTGGAGCTCTATTTGAATTTTGACAGCGAGGTCGGGAAAAAGCTGGAAGCCCTGCCGCAGCCGTTGCGGGCGCCGGCTGCTGAAAAAATACGGACAGCCGTGGAAGCGGCCCTGGCCGGCGGTGAAGGGCTGGGCCTGCTGATTGCCAGAAAAATCGGGGATACCATCAAGACGCAGGCCGCGGCCGTGGCCGCGCTGCGCAATTTCAACCAGTTCAGGCAGAAAAATTTTCCGGACAAGATCTTTGCCGGCCAGGAACAGCAGATCCTCGCTGCGGCGCGCGCAGCCGGCCTGGCTTTAGTGCTGCAGCTGGCAGCCCGGCGCGCAATAGGCATTCATTCGAACAAAGCGCCTCCAAAAATGGAACTCCTGCAACAAATCCTGCCGGCAAAATCCAATTCCGAATTTATTCTCAGAAAAATCACCACTGATCAGCGCTTTACCGGATTGTTCCCGCTTTTTACCACCCAAACCGTGGTTACCCTGTCCACCCTGACCAACCAGCAAGGCTACGCCGTGGCCATCAGCACACTTAAAAGCGCCGGCGATGCGGCCGCGGCCAAGCGCGCGGCCATCCGGGCCGCGCTGCAGCAGGCCCTGAATGAAGCGGCGCTGGTAGCGGACGAAATGCCCTGGCAGGACCTGGCGCAATACGCCTGCAATTATTATATCCAGCAATATGTCGCCCAGGTCATGACCAAAAAATACCAGGCCAGTGTGGCCGAGCTCTCCAAGCCCGAAGCCATCAATGCCGAAGCGGATTTGACCGCGGAGCTCAATGTGCTGGCCGGGGAAATTGCCGCTTTGCAGGAGCAGCACGGCGGCCAAGCGGTCAAGCTGGCTGCTGTGGCGCCGGCTCCTGTCCAGGCTGCTCCGGAAATCACCCTGGCGGAATTTACAGTGGACAAACGGATTAACCATGGTGCCAGTTCGAATGTTTATGCGGCGGAATACCAAGGAAAAAAAGTCGCCTTTATCGCCAGCAAATATATGGATCCACTGGCCGGAGCGGATGACCAATTGTCCCGCCGGACAACAAAAGCCGTACAAGAGGCAGAAGAAGCCATCACGGCTACTGTTGCCAATTATCGAACATATCAAGGCATCGCGTATGACAACCATCCGGTGGCCCTGGACATCTATGCCGTAGTGAGAAACGAACAAGGCCAGGTGATCGGATATTTATGCGAACTGTTGGAGGGGACAGAGCTTACCGAATTGGCGGCCACGGGCGCCATCACCCCCGCGCAATTAAACGAGGCCTTGCGGCAAGTGCGGGAACAGCTCGATGTGCTGCACAGTAAAGGGTTGCGGCATGGCGATATGCGCGGAGACAATGTCCTGGTCAGGATTTTGCCTGACGGAAAACTCATTGTGCGACTCGTTGATTTTTGGCATTCCAATGAAGAATGGTCCGTCGCAGATGAAAACAAGCTTTTTCAGCGCATGGAGACCACCTTACAAACATATATCCAACCGGAAAACGTGGCCGTTTTCCTGGCGAAAAGAAACGCCAGGGCAGAGCAGATAAAAAGCCAGCAATTCCTGGCTGCCCAGAGGCAGAATGCAGCATCCCTCCAGAATTTGTTCGGAGCCCTGCAGGACGCAATGGATGGCACCCAGGGGCGGGATGCTGCGCTTCCCCTGGCCAGACAGATCACCCGTTTGTTCCGGGTTGGAACCAAGGAAGCAAGGCTTTGGACGATTGACGATCTGAAAAACCTGCAGAGCTCTCTGCCCGCTGCATTGCCGGGACTCGTCCGGCAGTTGAATGAACAAATCGCTGCAGACGCCCCTGCCAATATCCACCAGGCAAAGCAGGTTTTTCTTGATCACGTCGAAAAAGTGGAGAATGAATGGAAGGCCTTTTTCACTGCCTCGGAAACAGATCAAACCATTGCGGCGGCGGAAGCAGCCAAACCCCTGCAGCCCCTCAACCTGCCGGGCGCGCTCCTGGCTTTCAGCGCCGGGGCCCTCATCCTGGCTTTATCCATGGCCCTGCCGCTGCTTGGCATTATCACGGTGCCCTTGTTTCTGGCGCAGACCCTCAAACTGGGGGTGACCGTGAACGCCTGGCGGCAAATGCCCCGCGCCATGCGGACCTGGAGCTCGCCGGTTGCCGCCTACAATCCCAATGTGCGCATGTTTTACAGCACTTCCGGCCGGGGGAAAAATGCCCATTGGTACGCCCGGGCGCATGATTTTTACGCCCATCAATGGGCGCAGAACCTGCACAACCGCCTGGTGGCGCGTTTTGGCAAAAGGCTGAAAATGAAGACCATGGAAGAATACTTCCAAGAAGCCCGCAGGGGAAAGAAGACCCTGGGATATTATTTCTGGAATGTTGTGGTTGCGGAGGTGCTGGCGCATGTGCTGGATTGTGCGGCCATTATTCCGGCCCTGCGCGACCGTTTCCCGGGCAGGAATTTCACCGTGCGCATGATCGGCCGCAAATATTCGGCTGTGCAGATTGCGGAAAACATCCAAAGAAGGACGCCAGCCAGTGCAGCCATCTTCATCCGCTTATCCCCGCAGCAGCAGCAAATCGTACTGGGGCTGCTCAGCGACGAGGATGCCCGGTGGGCGAGACACAACGAGTTTATCGAGAGGGAAGTGGAGGTTGTTGGCGCGTATTTCAAGGCCAAAAGATCCGCGGCCGAGACCGCCCAGACTGTCAGGGACCAGCATGTGCTGGAAGACGCGGTCATGCTCATCGGCCAGGCCTTGAAGATAAACGCGCATGGCACCTCCAAGATTGGAGGCGGCATACCCAACATGGTGAACATTCTGTTGTGGGGGAAAATCAATTTTACCCCGGGCAGGGAAACAGCCGGAACCTTAGGGCCGGGGGACGCCCGCTATGCGGCCAGCACTTTCGGGCCGTCGTATGTTGTTGTGGATCCTGACCAGCCGGATTGGTTTTTGGCCCAGAATCACCAGGCGTATATGGTGCGCGACAACCAGGACCGCAATGTGCTGGTCGAGCTCATCCGCCGGGCTGCAGACCAGGGGCTTATTAGCCCGCAGCAGGCTGATGCAGCCATGGCCAGGACCATTACCTATGCCGAGTTCATCGAAAAAAACCTGGCCCTCAGCAAGGTGCGTTTGAGCCCGGAACAGCAGGCCGGGCTGCAGCGGCTGCAGCAGCAGGCGGATCTCCGGAAAAATGCCGCCTGGCAGGCGGATGTAAAAAACACCTTTGCCCGCAAGGCCGGGCCAACGACCGCGGCCAGCAAGGACATTCATTCCCAGCGGGAGTTGGAATCCTTTGCCGAGGTGCAAAAGCGGGCGGGATCAGCCTCCATGACCGCGCCGGATGAATTCAACCAGGTGGTTAAAAACCATTTCCGCGCGATGACGCGGATTTTGCGCAAATCGCTGGCCGACCCCAAGATTCTCAAGCAGACCGGGCTGCAATTGGAAAGGATCATTGAGGGCACGTTGCCATTGCAAGTGCAGACCGCGGATCAAATTCGCGGCGGCATTTCGGTCAGCCAGGCCACCCCCGAGCGGGTGTCCGTGATCATGGAAGAGCGGCTGGAGGGGGTGCTGCGCACGTCCACGGTGGTGCACGAAATCATAGAAGCCCTGCTGAAAGCGCAGGGGGTCAAGGAGGCGCATGCCATCGCCTTCATCGTGGAACAATCCCTGTTCCCGCAAAGCCTCAAGGCCAAGCTCGCCAATCCCCAGCATTATGATGATGCGCATTTGCAAAGGCTGATTGACACGGATACCCCCGCTTTCCGCAGGGCCATCCTGGCGCAAAAAGATGTGCTGAATTTTGTCAAGCAGCGGCAGGTGAAAAATGTGGAGCAGGTCGGCAAGATGGCCCGCAAGGAGCAGGAAAACCGGGCTGCCCAAAAAGAAAAGGGCAGGATCCTGTCCGTGGCCGGAGCGCGCGACAAATCGAAGTTTGAGACCATCGAGATGGAACCCACCACGGTTCCGGTGGACGATTGGGCGCTGTACAACCAGTGCATCAAGACCGCCGAGGCTTTTTCCAAGTCCATTTTGACCAAGCCTGAAAATGATGTGGTCGCGCTCATCAACCGCGCCACCGATAAAAAACTGGAAGCCAAGGATTTTACCGGCGGCATCAAATTCGGATATTACCGGCAGGGGGCCAACAAGCTGGTTTTCAAAGTGCGTTTCGCGCTAAACCCGGAGGCAAGGGCGCGGGAAGCGCTTGGGGATTCCGTCGAGCTGACCATTGTCACCAAAAAAGCCAAGGGCAAAGAGGCCATTACCCAGGACGAGATTGACGGCCTCAAGGAGTTGTCAGGAACGGACTTTACGCCCCGGTTCAGCGCCCAGTTTAATTACAAGGGCGGGAAGTACTATATCGAGGAGTTCATCGACGGGCCGACCGCCCGCGAACTGGCCAAGGACGGCAAGCTGACCACCAAGCGGCGTTCTTCCATTATCAAGACCCTTTTAAGCATTTCCATCCTGATGGGCGGGTTGATGCCGCATGACATCCACGGGAACAATTTTGTTTTTGACATGAACGACCCGGAAGAACGGGCCGTGATGGTGGATCTGGGATCGCAGCGCACCACGCCGGACAAAGCCCTGCTTCGGCTTGTCAGCTTATACGGATATTTCGGCCAAACCGCCCAGCAGGGCAACAACCGTTTTATCTACCAGAGCTTCATCGACGAGTATGGTGCCGCCGCCCAGGATAATGGACTCTATTTCCTGAAAAAGAATATCGAGCATATCAAAAAGGCGCAGGCAGTGGAGGCGAGAAAAGCGCATCCGGCCCGGGCGCCTTCAGCGGCCAAACAGAGGCAAAGGGAGGAAAGGGGAGAACCGGCCCTGCAGCCGGAAGATGTGGCCAGGATCGTTGAAGAATGCGAGGCCTTTATCCGCGAGTATGAAGAAAAGATGAGCCGGCCAGAGCTTGCCAGCCCTGCGACGCGTGGAGAACACGAAGCCTTCCACCAGCAGCTGCACGCCATGGAAGTGGATGTGTTTGCCGATGTGG
>JAFGIQ010000223.1 GCA_016929575.1 candidate division FCPU426 bacterium | reverse complement strand
TTTACAACCCGAAGGCCTTCATCACTCACGCGGCGTTGCTCCATCAGGCTTGCGCCCATTGTGGAAAATTCCCCACTGCTGCCTCCCGTAGGAGTCTGGACCGTGTCTCAGTTCCAGTGTGGCCGTACACCCTCTCAGGCCGGCTACTGATCGTTGCCTTGGTGGGCCATTACCCCGCCAACAAGCTAATCAGCCGCGAGCCCATCCCTAAGCGATAGCTTGCAAGCCTCAGCCATCCTTTAATTCCGAGGGATCGCACCTCGGAACCACATCCGGTATTAATCCACCTTTCGGTAGGCTATCCCGGTCTTGGGGGTAGGTTTCTCACGTGTTACTCACCCGTTCGCCACTAGATTTACCCAGGAGTTGCCCCCCGGATAAACCCCGTTCGACTTGCATGTGTTAAGCACGCCGCCAGCGTTCGTCCTGAGCCAGGATCAAACTCTCCATTGAAAGTTTGATATAGCTCTCATTTTCAAATTACGACAAGGACCTCGTCATGACTTTTCGCTGCCTAGTTTTCAAGGACCGATTATTTTTTCGGTAAAAATAAAAAAAACTCTCTCCCGCTTGTTTCCCTCCGGCCAAACCTGAGGGTTTCCCAGGAGAAGAGGTTGCATTCTACAAAATTCTATATAATTGTCAACTGTTTTTTTGATATTTTATAAAAAAATATTTGCCCTTCCCCAAAAGCAACAGGTGGCAATTATACCTTTTTTATGATTATAGTCAATATCTTTTTTCAATTCATTAAGCGGGATATTTCCTCTTCATCCCAGAAAACATCCGTTTGCTCCTCTTCATTGAATGTTTCGATTTTTTCTTCTTTTTCCAGGGTTTTCATAAAGGTTTCCACGATTTCAGGATCAAATTGCGTCCCGGCGCATTTTTTTAATTCCGAAACAGCCACGGATATCGGCAAAGCTTTGCGATACGCGCGATCCGAGGTCATGACGTCCCAGGCATCCGCCACTGCCACCACCCTTGCCCCCAAGGGGATGCTGTTTCCAGCCTTGCCTTCCGGATAACCGCCGCCGGAATACCGTTCGTGATGATACAAAATAGTGGGTATCAAATCCTTCAGAGATTCGATATTCTGCACAATAGACACCCCCAGGATGGGATGCATGGCGATGGTGTCAAATTCTTTGGGTGTCAACCGCGAGGGTTTGTTTAAAACCGCCTCGGAAATCCCGATTTTGCCGACATCATGCAGAAGCGCGCCATATTTTATTTTTTCTATTTCCTTTTCAGAGAGATCCATGGCCTTGGCAATGGTGGTGGCATAAACCATTACTTTGTGGGAATGCCCATGCGTGTAATGGTCCTTGGCGTCAACGGCCGCCGCCAAGGCTTTGACGGCGTTTAAATAGTCGCGGCGTACGCTGGCGTACAATTCGACGTTTTCAATGGCAATCGCCGCCTGGGAAGCCAGGGCGCTTAAAAGGTCCAAATCTTCGTGCGAAAATTGCTTGCTGCCGATGCGGTCGTTCAAACAAATGACGCCGAAGACTTTTTTGCGGATGTGGAGGGGGCATGCCATCAGGTCCCTGCCGACATAAATTTGATCATTGTCCGGGTCATAGAGGGAGCTTTTTTCCACATTGGGGATTACCACTGACCGCACTTTTTTAAACACCCAGCCGGCAATGCCGCGGTCCACCTGGACGCTGTTTTGGTCGAGATTCACGTTCAATCCCAGCGAAGCGCGTATCCTCAAGACCTCCGTGCTTTTGTCGTAAATCATGAGAAAGCCGCGTCTGGCTTTCATCACCTGCATGGCGCGTTCCAAAATGGTCCCGAATAAGGTGCGCAGGTTGAAAATGGAGCCGATGCTCTTCCCCACTTCAAACAAAAGGGACAAGTGGTCCGCCTTGGTGCGGAGCTCCTCGTATATTTCCAGGTTTTGCAAAACCTCCGACGCTTGGGAACCAAGCGTGCTGAACAATTCCAGATCGTTTTGTGAAAAGGCATTGGGAACGCCGCTCTCCACGGAGATCACGCCCACCAGTCTTTTTTGGCTCCACAGCGGCACGCACATTTTACTTTTACAATCCGAAGTGATTGTTTTCAACCCCGGAACATGATCCAAATCCGCATACAATTTCGCCTTGCCGGTTTGGGCTATCTCCCCTTCCATGCCGTGTCCCAGTTTGAATTCCAGGCTGCGCACCAAACGCCCAGGCAAACCACGGCTCACCTTGGCTTCCAAATAATCGCTATTGGCCTCCCGCAGCAGCAGAACGCCCGACGAGGCTTTGAGCAGCGACATGGCCGTGTCCATTACCAGGTTTAACAGCCGGCTTGAATTATACGTGGAGCTCATGGCGGTATATATCTCATGGAAAGCCATCAAGGCCAGGTTTTTCTTGACCAGCATGACATTGGCCTTTTCCAGCTGCTGGGTGGAAGTGCGTATCTTCACTTCCAATTCCTGATTGTTTTGGCACAGGCTTTCCAGGCGCAACTGGCTTTCTTGTAGATCCGTCTCGGCTTTGGTGCTCTTTTCTTTATAATTTTTAAGTAAAAGTCCTGCCGCGGTGGTGACGGCCAGGACGAACACCACACGTTCAAGCAAGTGCCAGGAAAGCAGTTCCTGCTGCGGGCTGAGCAGTAATAGGAGTCCCAGACTGATGATGACTCCGCCGCCGGCAAGGAATACCTGCCGATGGTTGAAATAAAAAGCTTGGACTAAAATAAAGAACAAATATAGAAAATAGAGAGGACTGGATAAAACCCCGCCGGTAAAGTAAACCAAAGCATTGATAAGCAGGATATCTGCAAAGATTTCTAAATAAATCCAATACCGTCCGGTTAATTTAAAATATGCAAGAAGGGAAAGAATAAAATTGTATATGATGCCAAGACCCAAGACGGCCAATACGGGCCAATATTCCAAAACATTCTGGCTGGGATGCAGGAGGATGACCAAACCAAGGAGCCCGGCTATAATCCACCAGCGTCGGTTGGTATCCTCCCGCGTGCGTTGGATGAGAAGCTCATGCGTTGACATGCAAATTTCATCCATCCTTGATGGCCCAGGCAAACATGATGATGGCGCCTGTCCGAAATACAAAAATTCAAAGTAGCCATATATAGGGCATGATGTATGTCAAGCATCTCATTTTTTGGTTCTCTCATGAGAGGTATCCAAAATGCCGGATGCTTTTTACCAGCTTTTCAAGTACGGCTTTTTTCCAAATACAGCCGCATGTGTTCTGTCGTTGGATATTCTCCCTTCTTTGGCGGACCTGCTCAATCCCTGCGGTTCGTGCACGCGTTCCCGCCCCACCTTGGCAAAAAGATATCTCCGGCAGTCTGGTTGCCTGCTGGCGCCGATTTATCAATAGTTGTCTCGTCTTTCTCACTCCCAATTTGGACGACTATGAAATTATATCAAAATAAATACCTTTCAGCAATCACTTAGACAGCCTTTTTGGTTTGATATAAAATTATATTTATTGATTGTAAAGCAAGACTTTTTTTCCAATGTGGGTTTTTAAAACCTTTTTCGCAGATCCATGGTAGACAGAAATTTCCAAGAACCCGTCACTATTGATAATAATTCCGGGTTTTTGTCTGACCCCGTGGCAAAATGTTTTAATAAAATTGGTTATCCTGGTTTTCCCTATTTGCAAACATGGTTTGGTCATATTGAGCAGGGCTTTTTCTCTGATATTTGTGGATAGGTTGCCAAAACGGTCAATAGCGGCAATTTTACCCTGCCATTTTCCTGCGGCCACGCATTTGGCCTCCATATCCGCCAGTAAAAGAATATTTCCCTGCTTTGTTCCCAGGTTCTCAATCTTCTCTCCGGCGGCAATAGCAGCAGCAACAGGGGCAAAAATATCCCGGCCATGAAAAGTGGGAGATATTCTTTGATCAGATGTATGAATAGTATAAATTCCACAATGCTTTTCCCGATTCACCACAGAGGTAAAAACACCATTGTCCGGTCCAATAAAAAAAAATCCTCCTGTCTTTATCAGCAGGGGTTTGCGGTTGCCGCCCACTCCAGGATCCACCACTGCTATATGAATTGTGCCTGGGGGAAAAAACCGGTAAGCCTGTCCCAGCATCCTGGCGGCAGTCTCTATCTGAAAGGGAGGGATGTCATGGGTGATATCCACCAGGCGTGCCTGCGGAACCCTGGCCAGGATAACACCTTTCATTTCCGCGACAAAGGCATCCTGCAGTCCAAAATCGGTCAACAGGGTTATCATTGCCGGCTTTTGCGCTTGGTATTTCATATCAACCAGCATCTCCCGGGGACCAACCCTCCGGCTTCACCGCCACCGGTTCATCCATTTGCATCCATGGAGCCCCGCAGGCTTAAGCCCGTGTTCCCCGCTTCATCCTTGTATGACCCTCTGCATTTTTATCAGGCAACATCCCCGGCGCAGCGTATCTCACATCACGCCCGGGGCAAGACCTGATGTTCCTGCGGAGGGGGTGAAAAAACAGGCCGGCTTTCCTGATCAAAAACGGATTGAGAAAAGCCGGCCTGTTTTTTCACCGGTTTTTAGAATATCTATAATTTCGGCAAATCCACATGCTTGCCTTGCTGCCAAATCTTTTCCAGATTGTAATACGCCCGTTCCCTTGGCATGAATACATGCACGATAACGTCATGCAGGTCCAATAAAACCCAGTTCCAGGAACCTGCGCCTTCCACATGGGCGATGGTAATCCGGTGTTCTTTGCATACCCGTTCCATTTCCATGACCAAGGCGCGCACGTGGGTGTCGGTCCTGCCCGCGAGAATAAGAAAGTAATCGGCCAAGCCGCTGCAGGCGCGCAAATCCAGGATAACCGGATGAAGGGCCTTTTTATTCTGCGCGGCATATGCCATCAGCTTTACTTTGTGCAAGGCGCCGCCATCCTTGAGAGACGGCCTTGGCCGGGCTTTCTTACGCGCGGTTTTGGTTGTTTTTTTCGGTCGCGAGGTATCCTTTTTGCGCAAAACTGACATACGCTCCTTCACTGACAATGATATGGTCCAAAAGCCTTATCCCCAGCAATGAAGCTGCAGCAGCCAACCTGCGGGTAAATGCCTCATCCGCCCTGCTGGGTTGCGGATCACCGCCAGGATGATTATGGGCAACAATGACCGCGGCTGCGCCCATGTCAATGGCGGGCCTAAAAACTTCACGCGGGTGCACGCAGGCCTGGTCAAATCCGCCCATGCTCACGACCGTCTCGCCCATCAAGCGGTGACGGTTATCCAGCAACAACACCAGAATATGTTCCTGGCTGGCATCACGCAAATGCCTGTGAACCAAACGTGCTGCTTCGTCAACTCCCTCTATATGCAAAGGCCTCGTGTTATTGCCGTGTTCCCGCCTGCGTCCAAGCTCATATGCCGCCAGGAGGCGGGCGGCTTTGGCAGGTCCCATGCCTGTCTCGGCAATCACTTTGGCCGGCGAGCATTTCCCCAAAGCGCTGATGCCGCCCGTTATCGACAGCAAGCGGCGCGCCAATTGCACGGCAGAAACACCCTTTCTGCCAGTGCCAATTAAAATCGCCACCAGCTCGGCATCAGAAAGCGCGGCAGCCCCCTTGCAAAGCAGGCGCTCCCGCGGTTTTTCGTTCGCCGGCCATTGTGAAATCGGATCATCCAAGAAAACCGCCTCCCTTTGCCTGACACATAACAATTAGACTGCCAGCAGCGGCTTTCCTTTTATCGCTTTTTACTAATTTTAATCATTTTTCACGCCAATCAAGATCCCCGGCCTGAAACCCAAAGATCCTATTCCTGGGCATTGGGAACTTCATAGCCGGTATTGAATTCCGAATCATCCACCTGATCCAGGGCATCTTCACCGATGGGTTGACCGGCGCCGGGAGCAAATTCGGGTTCATATTCTTCCTTTGGAGCCGGCCGGCGGGTTTTTTCGGTCCGATCCGGGATCAAGGCTTCGGTACGGTATATTTCCCTGGATTTGGCCAGTATCTCCACCGGGACCGGATAGAGCGAAATTTCGACGCGGCCGTTGAGCGTGCGGTGGTATTCGGAATCATTGGGCACCAGGGGCCTGGCGTCCCCGAAGCCGGCGGTTAATATCTGCACTGGATCGATTCTACCCTGCGTTTTGAAATAATCCTCAATGGCAATGGCCCGTGCTGTGGCCAAGTGTCTGAGGGAACGAAATTGCCGGGCCGCCTTTCCATGCAGGGGCTGATTATCGGTATATACCGTAATCCGGATCTCCATTTCCTCAAAATGATTAAAGACTTCGGCAATCTTGCTCAACAGATTCCCGGCTTTGCCATGAAAACCATCCGCTTGTTTGGCAAAAAGGGCTTTGTCCAACAATACCAACTTGAGCCACTCCCCTGATTCTTCCAGCACAATTTCACGCCGCTTGATTTCACGGGCCAGCTGTTTTTTCAAATCCGCCTTGGCTTTTTCCAAACGTTCCAGCATGGCCAAATGATCCGTGGACACAGTGTCCCCGTCTTGCTGCAGATTGTTCATGCGCTTGATTTCCTCGGTAAGCCGATCATTGGTGGCTTGAAGGCTTTCATTGTTTTTCTGCAGAATGTCATATTCCAATCCGGTCTTGACCATGCCGCTTTGCAATGCAATCATAAAAATAACCACACAAATGACAATGGCAATCATTTCCCGCATCTGGATTCCCCCCTTGCCTGCTTGTAAATCATTTACCGACTATTCCTGTCCGCTACAAAGGCATGCAACCCATTGCCTTTTTGCCAACAGCATCAACACCGCGTGCCGGTAGAAAGGTTTATTATAGCGCGAACAAGCGCGCTCTGCCTATTCCAAAAAAACAACCTGGTCCGCTGCTTGGTCATAATCGGGCCTGCAAGTAAAAAATAGAATCTGCCGCTCACGTGAAAGCAGACGCAGACATTCCATGGCAGCCTGCGCCCGCATAGGATCAAATGCGGCCAGCGGTTCATCCAGCAGCAATGGCGTTTTGCGCCCCTGGGTTAAAACCTCGGCCAAGGCCAGGCGCACGCTCAAGAAAAACTGGTCAAAAGCGCCCTGTGATAACACTGACGGGCTTTCCCAGCGGCCAGTTTCCATGATAAGTATCTTACTGGATAAATCCTCATCGTCAACCGCTATATTCGTATACTTCCCCCGGCTCATGGTAGCCATCAGCTCGCCCGCCCGCTTTTCCAATATTTTCTGGGCGGGATGCAGCGTTTGCCTCCTGGCTTGGTCGAGCAAGTCGCGCGTCAATTGCAGAAGCTTTTCCTGCCCCTCCAAATACTCCAGACGCATTTGGCCTTCTGCTATTTGTTCCTCCAATTCCGTCACTGCATCTTGGTGAATCTGGCTGTGTTCGAGTATGCCTTCACACTTGCTGATCTGGCTGGAAAGCTCGCGCACTTCTGTTTCCAGCCGCTGCGCCTCCCGCTGGCGGATCGCCAGCGCATCGGCAGGCAAAGCCAGGGCGGCCATCCCCGCATCCTGCAGTTTATCCTCCTGCAGGCGCAAATCCCGCCGCACGGACTGCCAGTGTTCTTCCGCCACGGCGGTTTTGGCGGAAGCGAGCTGTTTTTCTACGGCTTTTCTATCCGCCAATTGCTGCTGTACTGCCGGCCAGACTTGGAAAACCTCTTCCACCTTCATGCCCGGGGCATCTTTCATCTCCACGGAAATCTTCTGTTCGATGGCCGTCCATTCTGCCTGCTCCTGTTCCTGCCTGACTTGGAATTGCTTGATTTTTTCTTTTTCCGTCCGGTATGCAATCCCTGCTGCCAGCAGGATGCCCATAGCGCCGGCAAAGAATAAAAAACCCGTTATTCCATGCAAATAAATCATGATAAGCCCGAAGATTCCCAAACCCACTCCCCCCCCCACCAGCCAGGGAATCAAGGCATTCTGCGCCGGAGGCACAGAAGCGCGGTTCTCTTTTTGCCGCATCACGTTGTAATAAGACCGCAGATTTTCGATCTTTTCCGGAGAAAACCTGGCCAGAGGGTTTTCAGCCAAAGCCTGCTCCAGGGTTTGGTATTCATGCTCCAGTTTGGACAGGATTTGGGCCCGCTGGTCGAAATCCCTGTCTAAAGCAATTAACTCGTCCTTGCGTTTTGTTGCCTGTACAAGCTGCTGATTGGCATCCAGCAGGTGCCGCAAACCCTCGAGGCGTTCTTTGGTTTGTTTGTGTTCCAGCCGCAGCTTTTCCAGGGCAACCATGCGCTCTTCTTTCAATCGCAGTTTCTCGCGCGCATCCAGCAAACGCCCTTTCAGCTGCAGCAGCAGGTCCTTGGCGGCTTTGAGCGGGCCGGGATTTTTCACTGCCGCCTGGCGTTCGCCCCTGCCCAAATCCCGCAGCGCCTCATCCAGTTTTTTGATGGCCTGTAAAACATCCTGGCCCGAACCCGTGGTGCCGGTCATGAGACCGGCCAGCATCTTGCCGACGTTTTTACGCTCAGCCTGGGTGCCCAAATTTGCCAGCGATCTGACATCCAAGGAGGTGCATAAGTTGAACAATTCCTCTGTTGGAATGCCCAAAATCTCGGCGATCTGATTTTGAATGCCCTTATAGGATTGCAGGGATTCCTGGTCCCGCAGCATGAAGATCTTCCCGCCTGCAAAATCTTTGCGCAGCTGGAAGACAACGCCCTGCTCGTCATGGAATTCCAGGCGCAGTTCACAGCGTTCTGTCTGGCCCCACGTGGTGAGATTCCGCACCGCCTCGCTGGAGCTGGTCGGATTTCCAAACAACGCCGCTGTCAGCGCCAGCTTCATGGTGCTTTTTCCGGATTCATTGGGGCCGCGGATGATATTCAATCCCGGAACCAATACGATCTTCCGGTTTAAAAACCGTTTGAAACGGATCATTTCGAGCTGTGTCACGACCATGGCAAAACCTCGCGGCCGGAAAGCAGGGCCAGACCCAATTGCAGGGCCTGCTCCAATTGCTCTTTTTGCGCCGGCTCGGCCTTTTTTTGCCGTTCTTCCACAAGGCGGATAAACCGGCCTATCACGGTCTGTTCTGGATATTGAAGCATTTCCTCCGCGGAAAGACGGCTGACTGCGGAATTACGCACTTCCACAAAGAAAAATTCCCCTGCCAGGCGGTTCTGGATTTCACGTATATCAGGCGGCTGCCCGGGCGGCATCATCCCGGAAAGGGTCAGCTCCAGAATCCTGTCCGGATCAACCTGAAGCATGGCACGGTGAAGCGCTTCTTCCAAACGGCTGACTTCGGTATTCACCCTGAGCAGAGAACGTTTTCCCACTGTCACGGGCGTCACGCGCGGCCCGGTGCTTTCCCTCAATTCCACCACCAAAACCCTGCCCTTTTCCTCCTCGTCCATGGCAATCATTTCCGGAGCACCGGGGTACCAACAGGTTGTTTGGCCGGCCGAACAATCACGCATCCGGTGCCAATGCCCCAAAGCCAGGTAATCCAAGCCCGATCCTTGAACCTCGGCCGGAGAAAAAACCGCCTCCCGTGTTGTTTCCTGCCCGATTTCCAAAGATGCATGAATCATCCCTATCTGCCATCCGGGATCTTCCGTCCGGTGCAGCCCGGCCAGGGGCCGCGCGGGCGAATCCGGTCTTTCCAGCGATACACCCTGGATGACTGCCTGTTTCTCCGCAGATTTCCAGACCGGCCGCCGGGAGTGAAGCAGGATCGGCCCCTCCGCCTGATCTGCGAGATATTTTTTCAGAATGCTCCGCCCGTTTAAAAAATCGTGCGTGCCGGCTATCAGCAATACGGGAATTCCAGCCTGTGCCAGCCTGGCCACTGCGAATTCAAAAGCCGACAGAGATTGCGGGGCAGGCTGGTGATGATCAAAAGTATCTCCGGCAAATAAAACAAAATCCGCCCTTTCCCTCAGGGCCAGATCCGTGATGTCAACCAAGACTTCACATAGGCGTTTTCGCTGGCCGGCTCCTTTTGCCCCCAATTTGGTAAATTTGGCGCCCAGGTGCAAATCCGCAGTATGAACGATCTTCAAGGGAGGTCTCATGTTTTTTCCTTCGTCCTGGTCTTTGGTTCAGCCGCGTTCAGCCAATGACTTTGCCGGTGGTGCGGTGCCAAAGCGCGTGCTTTTGGCATTGCGCACGTCTTTTTTTCCGTCAATGCACGCGGGCGCCCATTCCTGCAAGCCCGTACACCCGCCCGGTATCCGCCGGTTGTTTTTTATGATTTTTTTGATTCCAGGATTAGCGTTACCGGACCGTCGTTTAGAAGATGGACCTGCATATGTTCTTGAAAGCGGCCTTGTAAAACCCGCACCTTCTGTTTTTGCAGGCACTGGCAAAACCACTCGTATTTTTCCAGGCCTTCGCGGGGAGGCGCCGCCTGTGTGAAATCCGGCCGCCGGCCGCGTCGGCAATCGCCCAGAAGCGTGAATTGGGGCACGGCCAGTATCTCTCCTCCCACATCCTGCACGGACAAATTCATTTTTCCGGACGGATCTGCAAAAACACGCAACCCGGCTATCTTGCCTGCCAAATATTCGGCGTCGGCCGCTTCGTCCCCATGGGCCACGCCCAGCAATACCAGCAGCCCCTGCGCAATTTCAGCCACCGGCATGTTATTCACCTGCACGCTCGCATGCAGGACGCGTTGGACCACGGCCATCACGGCGTATTCACCCTTCCCCGTTTCAACCCCAACGGTTGCATCTCCTCAAGCGTTTGCAGCTCTTCTTCGCTCAGGCCGAAATAATGGCCGACTTCGTGCCAGAGGACTTGCTGCACGATTGTGTGCAGGTTTTCCAGGGTTTCGGCTTCCTGCGCCATAGGCTCCCGGTATAAAGTGATAACGTCCGGCAAGGTATTGCCGTAATCAGCACCCCGCCGCGTGCGCGGAACGCCCTGATAAAGCCCCAGCAGCGTGTCCCCCGCACGCAGCCCCAGACTCCGCCGCACGCCCAAGGCCGGGCGGTTTTTCAGCACGATCTCGACATTTTCCATTTTCTTTTGAAATACGCGCGGGAGCTTTTCCAAAGCTTCCAAAATGATTTTTTCCATTTGCTTCCGTGAGACCTTCACGCGGACGATTCCCTTCCGCTTTGGGCGGGAATGATGAAAACATCCTGCGGCATTTAGACCGGCGGGTAGTTGTTCTGCCGGCGGTCGTATTTGTCCAAAACACGCCTGACGCGTGTTACCAAGTCGTTGGGATCAAAAGGTTTGATGATGTAATCATCAGCCCCCAGGGCAAATCCGCGGGCAATATCCGTGGCATCGGTCTTGGCGGAAATGAAAATGATGGGCAAATCAATCGAAGGTTCGCTTTTGATGGCGCGGCAGACTTCAAAACCGTCCATGCCGGGCATCATGATATCCAGCAGCAACAGATCAATGTTGTACTTGGTGATCTTCGCGATGCCTTCCGGACCGCTGACAGCACCGTAAAACTCGTAATTCTCAGCCTCCAGGATATACTTGACTGCATTCCGGACATCTTCCTCATCCTCGATAAATATGATTTTCTTGACCATTTTTGCCCGCCTTCCATAGAGGAGGTCCAACCGCTCAGTGGCCGAAAATGGCGATTCCGGCAGCGCCGATGGCGCCGGCCTGATCAGCCAAACATGCCCTGACGATCTTGGTGTTTTTGTAAATATCCTGCAGCGCGCGCTTTTTTGCCTCTGCGCGCACATGCCGCAGCAGCATCTCACCGGCCCGGGATACGCCTCCGCCGATAATGACGATCTGTGGATTTAACAGATTAATGACATTGGCCACGCCCACACCCAAATACCTGCCGGCTTGGCTGACAATTGCCAGGGCCGCCGCATCTCCGGCCCGGGCGGCTTGGAAAACCACTTTGGCGGTCATGGCTGATTGCGGACCCCATTGCGTCAACAAGGAGCGTGGATGCCTGCGCGCCGCCTTTCTGCCTTCGCGTGCTATGGCCGTGCCGGAAACCAAAGCTTCCAAACACCCGCGGTTCCCGCAGCTGCAGCGCGGGCCGTCCGGCACAATGGTAGTGTGCCCCAACTCGCCTGCCCCGTCCCTGGAGCCGTGCATGATGCGTCCATCCTGTATTATTCCGCCGCCAACGCCGGTGCCCAGCGTATACATGATGACATGATCAAAACCTTGTCCCGCACCCAGCCACCTTTCCCCGAAGACCGCCACATTGGCGTCATTGTCAAAAGCCACCGGCTTTTTCAAGGCTTTTTGTATTTGCCCGAGCAGGGGTATGTTTTTCCAGCCGGGTAGATTCGGGGAATACTTGACCACGCCCCGGCCAATGTCCAGCACCCCGGGAACACCGATGCCAGCAGCCCGGACTTCCGTCAGGCCCACCCTGGCTTTCAGGAGTACTTGACGGACCGTGGAAATAATCCGTTCGATCGTCCGCCGCGGCCCCTGGCTGGCACGCGTTTCGGTTTTTTCCGTTGCCACAATTCGGCCCGCGGAAGTCATCAGCATAGCGGTGATGTTGCTTCCACCCAGGTCCATTCCTAAAAAGACTGGCGCCACTTATTGGTCCCGTCCTTGGCAACTCTGCCGTTGGCATTTATTCCGTGACATTGTACGATGAAAAAAAGTGCCATGCAAGGCATTTCACTGCTTTTGGTGTTTTTTCAATGCAGCCGCGGAAATGCCGCTGCGAAAACCGGTGTTATGTCACCACTCATGCCAAACCGCGGTATGACCTTCCTGGCAGCGACGCAGGCATTCGGCAGACCAGTTGGCATCACGCCATTCGACAAATTCATTGCGGTACATGAACAGGCCGCTGACAGGGCGTCCGAATTTGCGCCGTACCGCCTGGCAGATGTCAATACAATCGCCGAGGCTCTGCCGGGAGGCAAGTTCGGGTTCATCGTTCCACAACGTGCGAAAGGTAGTTAAAAAATCCAGGCTTTTGTCCTGCACCCCTGCTATGGCGCCGGCCCAAATGCCTTCTGCATCCAAAATCCCCAACAGCAGGGTTTGCGGCCCCGGATAGCGGGAGATGATTTTTTCCCACACGGATTCCGGCCAGCCAAAATACGTAAGCGGCGGCAGCAAGACTCCGGCCGCTCTTGCATTTTCAGCCAAACAGCGGTTGATATCCGCAGCCGCATGCACCCCCGGGGACAAAAAGCGCATCACGGTCTTATGGAGAATCCCATCGCGCACACCCGCTTCCAAGCGGCAGATCGCCGCCCGCCAGGCGTCTTCCGGCTCATGATCGGCAGCCAAGCCGGCGAGGCGTTCCAATTGTTCTGCTTCGGGATCCAAAAGCCGGAAGCCGGGATTTAACATGGTATCATCTCCCAAAATTTGACGGTCCGGGGCGCCAACACGATTTTAATTTCGTTATTGCCGCCATGGTATTTTTTTTCAATCCAAAAATCCTTCAGGACAAATTTACCTTCATGGCGGACTGCGGTCTCCAGCACGCCGTCAGTAGGATTGACGACTGCAGCAAAAATACGGTTTCGAAGCCTGTGAAAAAAGATCCTCACTTGTGCATGATCGATCGTCAATGGACGCTGCACCCCGGCCTGTTTCAACAAGCGCGCCAGTTTTTCCCGGGACAAATCCGGGAGATGAAGCAGACGTCCCGCAGGCGTGCGGGAGCCGGCGCTTTTGCCCCGGCTTTTGGTCTTTTGCGGTTTGGCGTCCAGCAAAGCCGTCAAGGGCGCATGGGCGGCTCCAGGTGCAGGCAAAGGCATTTGACCCACGATCATCAGGGATGCGCCTTTGGCGTGCAGCTGGGCAATCGCGGCCTGCATGTCCATAGGCATATGGCTGGTAGCGGGGACAAGAAACATCGCATTCTTTCCCCACCGGTCCGCAGTGGTATTGCCATTTGCAATCAGGAAGGGAAAATGATTCTCCAGTAAAAACCGCTCCAGCCACCGCAGGACGCGTGTATACTCCGCGGTTGTTTCATCCACCGGCCCGGAAGCGTCCGGAATCGTCATGTCCAACAAATCCCATCTGGGCACCAGCGGTTGCTGCAGATACGCCGCCCGTTCAAAATCGGGAATGGATAAAAGCACAATATCGCCGAAGACCTGGCTGGTTAAAAAACCATCCGGCACGCCGTGTTCCAGTATTGCATCCCAGACAGGCGACCGCGGACGCACCGGCACCCCCTGCCGGCTGCAGATAAAACCCGGCCACGTGCCCGCACCTGCCGGGGAAAGAGCGTCCCAGCCGCGCACTCCCAGGGCGATGCCGAGCAGATGTTCATATTCGCCGTTTCCGCCGTCCCCCCCGGGCCGTTCGAACTTTGCATTCCATTCGGTGATGAAGCGGCTTTGTCCAGCAATGGTGAGTTTTTCCGCCAGGCCCCCTTCACGCCACGGCTGTTCTGGCATGAGATAGTGAAAGCAGCGGGATTTCTCCAGCTCCGCCAAATTGGCCGGATATCGCACAACAGGAATGGTTGCCAGAAAAAGCGGAATACGGTCAAAGGCCAGGGGGGCAAAAAGCGCATGCAATCTTTCGGCGGCATGGACGAAATATTCTTCGCGAAAACAGGCCCAATCGAGAAGCTTGGGTTCCGGAAAAACAGCAGGGCTGCCCGGCTGTCTGGGCGGGACAACATCCGCAAAGGAAGCGCAATCAGCGCCGTACACCGCCTGCAAAGCCGCGATTTTTCCATACCGTTTCCGTAAAAAAGCCTGATAGCAAGAGACGGCTTCATCCTGATAATCAGCGGCAAATGGAGGCAAGGCCGTACTCCAGCCTGGCGCCTGTGTCAGACCAATGCCAATGACCGGCCCGTCCGGATGTACGCGGCCTTTTATCACCGGCAGCAGGCTATCCGCAAATGGCCGCAAACAGCGCGTCAGGCAATCCGACACCAATGAGGGCAGTGAAAAAACCTCCCCTCCGAAACAACGGGCCGAAAGAACAGGATTGCCGGCAGCGTCTCTCGCCAGGGCGTTTTCGTCCCGGAGCAACTCCTCGGGGTATCCGGCTGCAACTGCCCCCGGGCAATCCCGGGGGCCAACCCAGAGGATGACCTTCAACCCGATGTCTTTGGCCTCCTCCAAGAAAGCGTCCAGGTCATGCTGTGGACGCGCTTGGCCGAAGTCATACTCGCCGCTGTCAAGCTGATGGATGCGTGGTAAAACCGTTGTGGACAAAACCTGGTGGCCGCTTTGCTGATAGGTTCGCAGGACATCACGCCAGGAGGCGCGTGCGATATCCCAGTAATTGATTTGGCCCCAGATCCAGGGAAGATATGTCCCCCCTAATTCCCAGCCCAAGTTGCGCAGTTTCACGGTCATAGGCGATTTCTAGGTCTTGGTCTTAAGCGGAGTGGTAAGCAAACGGTTTTTTCCCTGCCGCTTGGCCTCCAAAAGCGCATCATCGGCCATTTTTAGCAGTTCTTCCTTGCTGCCCGTATTCCCGCTGGGATAAGCAGAAGCTCCGAGGGAAATAGTAACCACTTGTTCCGGGTCATTGCGGATGAACCGGGTTTGGGCGATCAATTTGCACAGCCGCTCCCCAACCACCACTGCTCCCCCCAAATCCGTCTGGGGCAGGATCAACAAAAATTCTTCCCCTCCGTATCGGGCGATGATGTCCACCACCCGGTTCGAATTCTTCATGATGACGGCAATCTGTTGTAAAATCTGGTCGCCCTGCAGATGCCCGTAGGTGTCATTGATGCTCTTAAAATTATCAATATCAACCATAATGCAGGCCATGGGATATTTGTATCGTTTGGCCCTTTCGATCTCCTCGTGAAAGCGTTCCATCAGGTAGCGCCTGTTATACAATGAAGTCAGGGGATCGGTCATGGACAATTCGGAAAGACGTTGATTGACTTCCCGCAGATGGTCGTGCTCGCTTTTAATGCGCAACGCCGCTTCCACCCGTGCAATCAGTTCATCCAGGTCAAAGGGCTTGGTGATGTAATCATGTCCCCCCATGCGCAGGCCGACCACCTTGCTGTCGGTCTCACCCTTGACGGTCAGGAAGATAACCGGGATGTGCTGCAGGTCATCATTTTCCTTAAGCAGCTTCAGGACTTCATAGCCATTCAGGCGCGGCATCATGACATCCAACAGTATCAAATCCGGAATCATCTCTTCGGCAATATCCAATGCCTCTTGACCATCCTTGGCCCAGGTAGTAGTATACCCTTTGGCTTCAAGAATAATCTTCACCAATTCCGCTATATTGGTGTCATCTTCCGCGATTAATATATTTTCCGCCATAAGCTCCTCCTGGCCCATTACGCTTTGCAAAACGGGCAGAGCTGTTGCTCCATTTCCCGGCCATGACCCGTTTCCGGTTTATGGTTGGTGCGAGGGGCGGGACTTGAACCCGCACGGATTACTCCATACGCCCCTCAAACGTATGTGTCTGCCAGTTCCACCACCCTCGCATCTTTGCAGATCCATTTAACTTTGGGAAATATACCGTATTGTATACGGCTTGTCAAGAAAATGGTCAATGAAACCGGTCAAATCTCCTGGCTTGGCGCGAATGAGAACCAACAGTCTGGCGCAATCATCCTGCGGCCAACAGGATCAACATTTGCAGGTGGTGAAGCACCGGGCGAAGCTTTGCAGGCATTTCAGCGTGCTGATTGCCCTATTCTTGCATGGCTAAATGGCAACAGGCGTGCATTCCAATGTGTTGCCGCCGCGTTTTTTGGCTTCCTGGAGGGCCTCCCAGGCGCTTTTAAGCAGCTCTTCCCTGTTGCCGATGCGGAGGCCGGGAAAAGCGGAAATCCCTATTGAAATGGTGACCTGATAATTGGCATCCAGTTGCACCAGACGCGACCGGCTGACTTGGTTTTGAAAACGTTCGGCCACCACCTTGGCGCCGCCCAGATCCGTCTGGGTCAGCTGGATGACAAATTGGTCCGGGCCATATCGGCCGATCATATCCACCACCCGGTTGCTTTTTTTCAACAAAATAGCCATCCTTTGCAAAACCTGGTCGCCCTGGATGCGTCCGAATTTTTCATTGATGTTTTGAAAGCGATCGAGGTCAATGATCACACAAGCGATGGGATAGCAGTATTTGCGGGCGCGTTCTATTTCTTCAACGAAACGCTCAAGAAAATAATTTTGGTTATACACGCCGGTCAAAGGGTCTGCGAGGGACAACTCCGCCAAACGGCGGTCATCCCGGTGCAAGGGGCCTGGAATGCTCCTGATCCGCAATGCCGCTTCAATACGGGCGATCAATTCATAGATATCAAAAGGTTTGGTGATATAGTCATTCCCCCCCAGGCGCAGCCCCACCACCTTATTGTCCGGCTCATCCTTGGCCGTCAGAAAAATAATGGAAATATCCTTCAATTCAAGGTTTTCTTTCAACAAATGGGCCACTTCATACCCGTTCAATCTGGGCATCATCACATCCATCAGGATAAGATCCGGTTTTGTTTCCTTGGCCATGCGCAATGTTTCTTCCCCGTCCTTGGACCAAAATATATTGTAGCCCTTGGTCTCCAAAATCACCTGGATCAATTCCAGTATGGACGGGTCGTCTTCTGCCACCAGGATAGTTTCAGCCATAGCTATATACCTCACAACTATAATCGGTCAGGGGACGCCTGCAATTGAGCAATTTAATTTCCATGCCTTTTTCCCGGCACCGGCCATCCCTGCGCTTTGTTGCTTGAGCAACTGCCTGATGTGTCATATTAAAGTATTTCCCTCACAAGTGTCTAAATGAGCTTTTGGCAAGGCTTTAAAACTGTATATAAACCAGCGCCTTTCTGCAGCGGACGTGCCGGAGATATCTTTTTACCCAGCAGGGGCGGGAACACGTGCACGGACGCCGGAAATTGCCCTGCGTCTAAGCAAAAGGGTTGAGCCGTGGACTTTTTTTTCCGCTGCCCCCTTGGCAAAAAGATATATCCGGTAGTCCTAACTGGATAGAGTATGCGGATTAAAAAGACGCCTACGGCAGCCCTGACTGGATGGATTGTTCGGAAGAATAAGGACGCCTTCGGCAGCCCTGAC
>JAFGIQ010000222.1 GCA_016929575.1 candidate division FCPU426 bacterium | reverse complement strand
CGTCTTTTTCCTCAACAATGCGCTCCACCCACTGCGGCCGGCCGGCTTCGCGAATAATGCGCCCATATCCGTAAGGTTGGTCGACGCAGGCGGTCAGGATGGTGGCGTGGGCGCGGCGGCGGCGGTGTTCACGCACCAGGCGCCGCAAAGTCAACGGCCGCACCAGGGGCGCATCCCCGCACAAAACCAGCACTTCTCCTTTGGCCCTGCCCAACAAAGAGCGCGCCATTTGCACGGCGTGTCCCGTGCCCAACGGCTTTGGCTGGTTGACGGTCTTCACCCCGGCCGGCAATATCTCCGCGACTTTGCGGGCATGAGCGCCCACCACCACCAAGCGCTCTTTGGCGCCAGCTGCCAGGGCTGTGTCCAAAACCCGCTCTAAGAGGGTGCGGCCGCCGATGGTATAGAGCACCTTCGGGCGACCGGATTTCATCCGCGTCCCCCCGCCTGCGGCTAAAATAATCGCTGCCAGCGCCTTTGTTTTTTTTTCCACGACCTGCTCCGTTACCGCTTTCTTTTCGACTTTCTACTATCCAATTTCAACTCTCTGCCAAAATTCCGCTATGCCCCACAATCAAAACAGCAGAACAGTCGAGCAGTTGACCGCCGCTGAATTCTTCACCTGCACAGCTGTTCCGCTGTTCAGCTGCTCTGAAAATTTTGCTTCGCGAAATTTTCTGGCTGCCGGGCGTGGATTCCGGCCTGCGGCCTAGAACCATCGCGCCTGACGGCGCTCGCCATAGGGGCTTACGCCCCTATGGCGCTCCCCTGAACCAAACTCGGTTCCGGGTCGCTGTCACCCCAAAGACATGGGGGAGCTTCTCCCCCATACCCCCTCGGTTCGAATCCCCGCAAAATATTTCAAACTCTCTTTTCTAATTTCTACTGTCTATTTCCTATTCTCTGCCAGAAAATTTTGCTTCGCGAAATTTTCTGGCTGCCGGGCGTGGATTCGAACCACGATAAACGGCTCCAAAGGCCGCTGTCCTGCCGTTGGACGACCCGGCAAAATTTCCGTGTTGCTTCTTATCCGAGCGGCCAATTAAAAAAACGTAGGGGCGTTTCGCGAAACGCCCCCACACTTGTTTTTGCATCCTGTGAGAACACGCACCCCGTTTGCTTAGTTGGTTTCAAATGCTTCCTGACGCTGCTGCATGCCGGGCATGGTGGTAAACTCGTCCAATAAGGCCTCTTTCTTGTATTCGGCCAAAATCCGCTCTTCCATTTCCCGGCGCATCTTGCTGTTGAGCGGATGGGCGACATCCATATACGTGCCGTCCCGGCGCTTGCGCGAAGGCATGGCCACGAACAACCCATTGGCGCCCTCAATGATTTTCAAGTTATGCACCACAAAAGCATTGTCAAAAGTCACCGTAACATAGGCTTTCAATTTGTCTTCCTGGCGAGGGAATATTTTTACGTCCGTAATAGTCATTTTAGTTTCTCCCTCCTTGATCAAAATATATTGAAATGCAACCTGTTGCTGGTTTTAGTCAGCAACACGGTTGGGTATTTCCCCTGCAAGCGCCCCAAAACGGATTTGGCAATCCGCGCCGAGGGCAAAAATCCAAAAACCGAAGGCCCGCTGCCAGACATTAAAACAGCGCTCGCCCCGCAGGCCAACAAATCCGCCTTCATTTCCCCAATATGCGGATACAGGGAGGCTGTCACCTTTTCCAGGTCATTGCGTAGTTTTTCGCCTATTTTTCCTGGGTTTTTCTCCCGCACCGCTAGGCGCATCATATTAATACAGGCCTTTTTCCTTGTCAATCCTAATCTAAATTTATTATACACTTCAGCTGTGGCCACAGGAAATCCGGGATTAAGTACGGCCATGAGAATGCCTGGCACTGCCGGCCAGGGATGGATGATTTCCCCCCGGCCGGTTCCCAGCGCGCAACCGCCATAAAGGAAAAACGGCACATCCGAGCCCAGGCTGCGGGCAATGGCCAGCAGTTTTTTTTTCTCCTTGATCCGCCACCAGGACGCCAGCCCGCGCAGGACGGCGGCGGCATCACTGCTGCCCCCGCCCAAGCCGGCAGCCGGAGGAATGCGTTTGCGGATATGAATATGCACATCAGGCCGCTTTCCATATGCTTCCGCCAAAGCTTCCGCCGCCCGGTAGGCCAGGTTTTCTGGGCCGGCCGGCACTTCCGGGTGATCACAGGTCACCCGCAACCCTCCCCGCCTGGGTGTCAACAGCACTTCATCCGCCAGTTCCAGTGTATGCATAACGGTCTTCAATGCATGATAACCATCTTGGCGTTTATGCATAACCTGCAAAACCAGGTTAACCTTGGCCGGGGCCTTAACTTGCAACGAGGTCATGATCGGCCTGCTTTCCCTGCGGAGGCAATTTATTCATTTTATCCTGTATTTGCTTGTTTTCCGGATCTTCCTTAAGGGCCTGACGCCAGGCTTTACCAGCCTCTTGATAGCGACGCAGTTGAAAATAAATGTCGCCCAAATGATCGTAGATAACCGTCTCTATGGGCAATCGTGCCTTCTGCAAGAGTCCACAGGCCGCTTGCAGCATTTCCAAGGCCTGCTGGTATTTTCCTTGTTTATAGTAGGCCCATCCCAAAGAATCCAGATAATAGCCGTTCTTCGGATCCAATGCCATTGCGGTTTTTAGCCAGCTGACGGCCTGGCCCAGGTTTTCCCCCCGCTCGGCATGTGTATACCCCAGGTGGTTGTAGGCATCCGCCAATGTGCGATCCAGCCGAATGCTGCGCTTCCAGGAGTCAACCGCCTGCTGAAACTGATTCAGTTCGTAATAGGCGCGGCCGATATGGAAATAAAGCATCGCGTTTCGGGGCATCAGTTCCTGGGCCCGTTTGAAAATCTGGAGGGCGGCTGCGGGTTTTTCCATGCGCAATAAAATCAATCCGTAATTGATCAACACCTGCGAAATAGTGCCGAATTGGCGGCTGGCATTCTCCAGCACTTCCACTGCCTGATCCACTTCCTGGATGGCCATGAGGGCGCTGGCCAATCCCAGGTGCGCTTCCACCAGGTTTTGGTCCATTTGGACAGCCTGGCGGAATTCATCCGCCGCCAGATGATGAAAATCCCTCTGCTGGAAGATTGAGCCCAGAAGGTAATGGGTAAGCGCATCCGCGGCCTTTTGGTCCACTAAAATAGTCAAATGGTGCCGCGCTTCGTCGTATGCGCCCATTTTGTACAAGGCCAGCCCCATATTGCGGCGTGCCAGCAAGTCATTCCCGTTCAGGCGGAGCAGCTTCTCCAGTTGACGGACCGCACCTTCCCAATCATTGCGATGCAGATAGTATATTGAAAGAAAGCGGTATGCCTCCCGGGCATTGGGGTTCGCCTGCTGCAACTGGGTATATGTTTCAGCAGCTTTTTCTTTCATATCCAGCGCATCATATATTTTGGCCAAAGCGCTCAACCACTCGATGTCATCCGGGGTGTTTGCCAGCGCCTCCTGCAAGAGCCGGATGCTCTCCTGGTTTTTTCCCTTCAGCTGGTGATAGTTCACCAAAATATGTCTGGCCTCCCGGTCAAAAGGATCAATGGCGAGGGCCTGGCGCAGGAAGGCGGTACTTTCCCTGGTTTTTTCCTGTCGCATTAACAAAAGTCCCAATTTCGTAAAAGGCCCGGAGGTTTCGGCCCCGAGGGCTATGGCATCACGGTACAAGGCTTCTGCAGTTTTCGTGTCTCCGGAGGCCTCATACAATTGCGCCAGGATAAATCGCGTCTGCCGGTCTTCCGGGGAATCTTCAATCATCACACGGTATTCCTGGCGGGCTTCCTGGAACCTTTCCAGCCGGATGAGATCGCTTACCAGATAGCGGCGAAGCGTGTTCGAATGCGGATCATACTGCAAAGCACGCCGATAAAAGGATACTGCGTTGGTAAACTCGCCGTTTTGATCCGCCATCTGGCCGGCCATAAAGGCCCACATCATTTCCGCCTGCACGTCGCTCACAGCGGCTGCTCCGGCCGTTGAAGGCGGTCCTGCAGTCGACGCACAACCGGCCAGCAGCAAAGCCGCAAGCAAGGCAGGAAGAATTTTTTTCCAACCCCAAGCGGAGGTTTCAGTTGCACGGGATATTTCCGGTTTTGGGATGAGCAAATGGAATACAGACTTTTCCCGAACATGTTTCATGATAGTAAACCAACCTGTGCGGCGTAAAAACGGCTAGAGATCGGCGATTTTCCGGTTGGTATCACGCAACCGCCTGCTCAATATTTTTAAAAATGCGATGAGTATCTTATTCGCCCCTTCCGGCGAAGCGGTTAAAATGTCCTGGAAATTTTTTTTGGTCACCACCATCAGCACCGTGTCCCCGGATACACGGGCAGCAGCAGAGCGGGGTTGGTCGTCGATCAAGGACATCTCCCCGACAAAATCCCCCGGCCCCAGAGTGGCAATGGTGATCTCTTTCCCCTTTTTTTTGGTATAAATCTCCACTTTGCCGGTTTTCACCAGATACATGACGCCGCCGGCCATGCCTTCAAAAAAGAGGACCGTGCCGCCGCGGTATTCTTTTTCAAAAATAAGGGGTCTGATGCGTTCAATCTCCGCGTCGGTCAATTCCTGAAACAGATAACAGCGCCGTAAATCCTTTTTTTCCACCATGCCAAGACTCCGTCAGCACAGCCTTTTTCCTTCCTGCTGCGGGCTGTAAAAGTATCATATCATAAATCGCGGGAATATCAACCCCGGGGGCGTTTTTCCAAAACCGCCGTTATCGTTTGTTCAGATACCCGGCTTTTTCCAAATTCCGCACAAACACGGCGAAATCATGCGGCCAGGGTGTTCGAAATTCCATCTGCCGCCGGCTGCTGGGATGAAAAAAGCGCAGGCGTACGGCATGTAAAAGCTGGCGACCGGGACGCTCCAGTCCCATTTTTCCCAACTGCCCAACTTCCCCCCGTTTGCCGTACATGCGGTCTCCCACCACCGGCAGTCCGGCATAATGGCAATGCACGCGGATCTGGTGGGTCCTGCCGGTCTCGAGTCTCACCCGGAGCAGCATGCAAACGCCGAAGCGCCGCACCACTTCCAGATGGGTGACAGCCTCCTTGCCGCCGGTCCTGACCACCGTGAAACGTTTGCGGTCATGGGGGTCCCGGCCGATGCGGGCATTGACAGAAAAGGCCTCATCCGCCACCTCCCCCCATACGATGGCATCGTATTCGCGTTCAACCTCCCGCGCCTGGATGGCCGCGCTGAGGAGGTGGTGTGCACGATCATGCTTGGCCACCAGCATCAACCCCGAAGTTTCCTTGTCCAGGCGGTGGACAATGCCCGGACGCAGGGCCCCTCCCACGCCGGACAGGTCCGGCACATGGTATAAAAGCGCGTTGACCAGGGTTCCCGCCTTATGCCCGACGGCCGGATGCGTTACCAAGCCGGCAGGCTTGTTGACCACCGCCAGATGCTGGTCCTGATACAGTATTTCCAGCGGCAGGTCCTCCGGCGCGGCATCGGCCGGCACCGGCGCCAAGGCCGTGTACTCGACCTCATCCCCCTCCCGCAAGGCCAATCCGGGTTTGAGGTTTATTCTGCCGCCCACACGGACTGCGCCTTGGTCCAGCGCGCGCGCTGCAGCCGAACGCGAAAGCCCTTCCACGTGCCGGGCAAGAAAAACATCAAGCCGCAGGCCGGCTTCTTTTTCCCCAATGATCCATTTCACGGTG
>JAFGIQ010000221.1 GCA_016929575.1 candidate division FCPU426 bacterium | reverse complement strand
ACCAGCATCAGCAACCGGATCCAGGATCTCAACCGCCTGCGCGAAATACTGATGGTTTTTACCAGGCATGGATTTGGGTTTTTGATCGATCAACTGCACCTGGAATCCTATTTGCCGGCCAAGGGCCGCATGGTCCGCCGGCGGACCCCGAAAGCTTCGGTCCCCGCCCGCCTGCGCATGGTGCTGGATGAATTGGGGCCGACTTTCATCAAACTGGGGCAGGTGCTTTCCATGCGGCCGGATGTGCTGCCGCAGGAATACATCCAGGAACTTTCCAAACTGCAGGACCAGGCGGCGCCTATCAATGAGGCGGAGGCGGAAGCCGCGCTCTGCCATGAACTGGGAGGAGGGCCGGTCTCGAAATATTTCGCGTCATTCGAGAAAAAACCTTTTGCCGCCGCTTCCGTCGCCCAGGTGCACCAGGCAAAAACCCTTGACCAAAAAAACGTGGTGGTCAAGCTGCAACGCCCGGATTTGAAACGCCGGGTGGAGTCGGACCTGGAAATACTCCGCTTTCTGGCCAGGACCTGGGAAAATTTTGGTGAGCAGGAGCTTCCGCGCAGCCCGGTGGAGTTCATTGATGAATTCGAGCAATTGATTTTTGCCGAGCTGGATTTTTTGAACGAAGCCAGACATCTGGAGCGGTTTGCCAAAAATTTTAAAAACCGCCCCGCCTACCGGTTTTCCCGGGTGTACTGGGAATTGTCCACGCCGCGCTGCCTGATCCTGGAATACATCCCGGGCAGGAAGATTTCCGAGCTGCCGGCCAATACTTCCCAGGCGAAGAAAAACAAAGTCGTGCACGCCCTTTTTGAAGCCTATATTTGCATGACCCTGGAGGACCGGTTTTTTCACGCCGATCCCCATGCCGGCAATTTCATCCTCACCCAGGACGGCAGGCTGGCGTTTTTGGACGCCGGACAAGTGGGGCGGCTCGATTCGGAAACAGTCGCGGCTTTTACGGACATGCTCCTGGCCCTGGTCGGCGCCGATACCGATTCCCTGGTGGACGCCTATTTGCGGCTGGGGACCGCAGAGGAGGGCGTGGACCGGCGCCTGCTTAAACGCGACACCGCCATTTTTTTGGAACAATACTATGACTTGCCCGTGGAACGCATTTCATTTGGCAAAGCCATGCAGGCCTTGATGGGCCTGTCGATAAAACACCACATCTCCCTGCCGCCTGATTTTGTCATCCTGGCCAAGACTTTTCTGGGTGTGGAGGGCATGGCGCGCCAGTTGAATCCCAAGCTGAATCTGATCAAGGCCGCGCAGCCCACGGCCGAGGCGATTCTCAGGCGGAGGTATATGCCTGAACAAATCGCGCGGCAGGCCTACAGCCAATTCCAGGACATCTGGCGCTTTGCCCGGGCGCTTCCCAGCCAGCTGCAGGATCTTTTGCGGAAACTGCAGCATGGAAAACTTAAAATAGAGTTTGAACACAAAGGCCTGGAATCCCTGCGGCACAGTCTGGATCGAAGCGGCAACCGGCTCTCGTTTTCGCTTATTGTGGCGGCGCTGATCATAGGGTCTTCCTGGTTGTTGGCCTCGCAGATCGGCCCCCAATGGGGGGGTTTCTCCATTCTGGGATTGGTCGGATTTTTACTGGCCGGAGCGCTTGGCTTTGTTTTAATTATTGCCATCATGCGTTCAGGACGGATGTAATGCCGGCATCCGGCCGGGTACTCGGACTCGATTATGGACAACGCCGGATAGGCGTGGCCATTTCCGATCCCCTGGGGTTGACCGCCCAGCCGCTGCTTGTGCTTGGCAACAAACGCAAAGTCATCATGCAGGAGTTGGCCGCCTTGATAAAGGAAAGGCAAGTCCAAACCGTGGTCCTCGGCCTGCCGCGGCACTTAAGCGGCCAGGAGGGCGAAAAAGCCGCCCAGGTCCGTGCGTTTGGCAGCACCCTGGCCCAGGCAACAGCAGTGGAGGTGCAGTACCTGGATGAACGGCTGACCACAACAGCCGCCCAGCGCGTATTGACGGAGAGCGGAATGTCCGGCAGGAAGAAACGGCGGGTGGTGGACAAGCTGGCGGCAGTGCTGATACTGCAAAATTGGCTGGACCGAAGGCGGCTGCGGGGGTGAAAAATCATCCGTCCCGTCCGGGAGAATTCTCGGCGGGCGGGGTGCGACTTAGGCAGTCTGAACAGCGATTGGCGAAATATGTTCCCGCGGCCTTTTTAAACAAGCTGGAAGCGGAAATCGTTTAGTCAGCAGGTAAAAGTCCGGGGGCCTGAAAAGATCGTGGTTGGCTGCATGGCCGCGCCATCTTGTTTAAAAAGGCCGCAGGAACATACGGACACCACTTTAGCACAGTATGATTTACAGAGGATTGTCAAAGGGTGTTTGTGGAAAACCCTTGTATTTTAAGGCGGTTATGGTACGATAACATGATTTGGACTACAGGGCTTTTCCTGTGATAATTGCGCTGCTAATGCCTAATGGTCAAGAAGAATCTCGTTTTCTTCAATTTGGATCACAAGTGTCCAAATTGGGATTGAGAAAGACACGATAACTATTGAAAAATTGGCGCCAGTAGGCAACCAGACTGCCGGAGATATCTTTTTACCAAGGTGGGGCGGGAACGCGTGCACGAACCGCAGGGATTGAGCAGGTCCGCCAAAAAGGTTGCAGCCGTGGACTTTTCTTT
>JAFGIQ010000220.1 GCA_016929575.1 candidate division FCPU426 bacterium | reverse complement strand
TGAGTGGGAAGGGCTGACGAATTCTCCTGTGGCCAAAAACGAATACTATGATGAAACCGGGGAAGTCGGGAAAACCTATCTCTACCAGGTCGCGGCAGTGGACAGCTGGGGCATCACCGGTGCTGCTTCCACCAGCGTCACCGGGTATGCCCGGCCGCGCAGCCGCAATGGACTCGTCTTGATGTCGACCGGATACCGGGGCATGGGCCGGAGAGACACAGGATTGAACTTTGATATGCAGTTTACTTATTACATCGGCACCTTATATGGCGAGCAAAGCGAGGATCTGTCTCCTTTGCCGCTGTATCTGGATCCCATCAGCGTGTGGTTGTTGAGTGGGGATGCCAAATATACTTTTATAGACGAGGATCATTTCCCCTTGACCGCCGCTGTCGGCGGCAAAAGCTCCATATTGTTGTTTGCCGGACAGCAAAGCTCATCCAGCGGCAGTTTTACCTTCTCGGAAAAGTCGGAAGTCGATTATGTCTGGGGGGGGTACCTCGGGTTAAGCCGCAGCCTGGGGGAAGTGGGGGTGCACGCCGGTTACGTGTTCGGCTCCATGGGGGACCCGATCTTCTATCTCTCGAAGTATATGCTTTACGGCGAGGCGGAGCGCACCCGCAATCTTTTCTATTGCGGCGTGGATTTTCCCATCGTGCGGCGCATGAATGTGGCCATGGAAGTTGTATACCCCTTGGATGCCACGTTGCAAAGCCAGCAGCATCCGGTCCTGGTCAATCTGCATGTTGACCGCCTGTTTAATTTTGATATCGCATATCTTCACTGGGATCAAGGTTGGGCCTTCCTCGGCTATTTCAACATCCGCTTCACGCTTTTTCCCTCCGCCTGGCAATAGCCACACAATCATATCCCCGCCAGCCTATTGCCGTGCCCAGGCATTGGCGCCGGGGCGCATTTCAACCTAACGGCCGAGGAGGGTTGGCCCGATACTTTATAATAGGCGCAGTGGTTTCCCTGCGCGGGGAGAGAGGCTGCATGACGGTAAGGACAGGAAAGCGGGGAAGACACGAACACCTTGCTTTTCATTGACGATGAGGAAGGGCGATGCTACAATGGAGCGATTTTGAGCCGAGTATCATTCGTTTTCACACTGCCGGCAATACTTTTTGGACCGCACACCCATGGTGAAAAGCATGGCCCCAACGCCGCCCTGGGCGAAAATACGGGATACACTTACACATACAGTCCGCCGCGCGGGAGGCATGCTGAAACGCCATCTGCACCGGGATCATCAGATCACGTATAAGAGTGAAATCGACCTGGTGACAGAAATGGACCGCGGGGTGGAAAAAATATTTATCCGGGCCGTGCAGCGGTTTTTTCCGGGCCAGGAGTTGCTTTCCGAAGAACTGTGGGAGGGAAGCCGGATGCCCCATCCAAAACAGCCGGCGCGCAGCGGGATGGTGCGCTGGATTGTCGATCCGCTGGATGGCACAACCAATTATGCGCACGGGTTTCCCCATTTCAGCGTTTCCGCCGGCATCGAATATAACGGCCGGATCAGGCTGGGAGCTGTGTACAATCCCATGTTGAATGAGTTTTTTTTTGCCGAGACGGGCAAAGGGGCGTGGTGCAACGGCAAACCCATCCGGGTGTCAACCACCAGGCGGTTGAAAGCAGCGCTTTTGGCAACCGGGTTTCCGTATGATTTCCGCACCAGCCGGGTGAATAATATCGAGGAATTTAAAAGACTTTCAGAGCAGTGTCAGGCGGTGCGCCGCGCCGGATCCGCCTCCCTGGATTTGTGCGATGTCGGCTGCGGACGTTTTGACGGATTTTGGGAATATAAACTAAAACCCTGGGATGTGGCGGCAGCCTCGCTGATCATCAGCGAGGCTGGGGGAAGAATAACCAATTTTTCCGGCCATTCCTTTTCAGTGTATGGAGGCGCTTTTATCGCCAGCAACCGTGTTGTGCACGGTGATTTGGCGCGCGCCTTGAAGGCAAAGCCGCGCTGAAAACCGCCGGCGCAGGGTTGGTGGCAAAGTACGCCTGCGCACAAGAAAGAAATGTCACCGGCAGGAGGCAGAAGATGGACAATGAAAAGAACTGGATGATACAAATCAGACAGGTGATCATCCCTGCTGTGGTTTTAATCAGTCTGTTATTGATTGTCTGGGTCCGTTTTGCGGAACTGGGTGAAAAAACACGGGAGGGGACAACGGTGGGGCGCCTGCATGATCTGCGCCAGGCCATCTTGCTGTATTATCAGGATCACAACGGTGTCTTCCCCAGGACCTTAAGCCCGACCGCGCCCTTTGGCCGATATATGGAGACCATGTTGCCCGTCGACTCCCTGCACCCGCGCGGCGGCGCCGTTTCCCCGGCCGGCGCGGAAGTCACCTACGGCACGGATGTTCCCCGGGGGTATGGGCGGGGCTGGTATTATAATTATGAAAGCGGACAAATTTTTGTCAATTCCATCGGCTGGGATTCCCGCGGCATACCCTATAGCGCCTATTAAGCTGACGGAAAGAGAGAACAGACGGGATGACCGGCAGCAGTCAGGGAGGTGAACACTTCATGCAGTGGCGGCGTAAAAATTATTTGATCAACAAGGAATTCCAAATACGATACATCATCCGCATTTTGTTCGGAATCATTGTGATGGCGCTCATCGTGGCCTTCACGGTTTATTATACAACCTGGGTGAGAATCATGGATGCGTTTTACAATGTGCCACAAATTGCCTCCCAGTTTGCGCCGCTTTTTCACTCCATGAATCAGCAGCTCGTGCTGGTTTTGATTCTATTTTTGGTGGTTTTTGCCGTGGTCTCGATTTTTGTTTCGCATTCCATTGCCGGCCCCATGTACCGGTTTGAGAAGACATTGCAGGCGATTCAGGAGGGGGATTTAACACTCAACATCGGGCTGCGAAAAAGCGACGAGTTCAGGAATTTGGCTGAATGCGTCAACAATATGATTAACACCTTGCGCATCAGCATGTCCAAGAACAAGCGACTGACCGAAGAAATCAACGAAGTGTGCAAAAAAATTCAGACTGTCCAACCTCCGGCCAAAAGTTCCCAGGTCCGCGGGTGGGCACAGGATGTAGAAAATCTCAAGCAGCTGGTGCAGGAATTGCAAGAGGAAAACCGGCGTTTTAAATTGGACCCCTGATTTTTAGTGCTGCCCGGACAAGGAGCAATGGCGCCGGCCCGGAGACCGGGTGCAAGCCTGCGGGCGGCTGGGGCCTGGCCGGGAGTTGCCATATACATCCGGAGTATAAACGTCCGCATCTCCGCCGCACGCCGGAGGTGTAAAGGGCCCGGACCGGCAGATTGCCTTTGATTCCCCAACGCAGATTATCCGCACTTTAAGCGCGGGAAAGGTGATGGGGCAATTACTCCGGCAAGGTGACGGCTTTTAAGACAGAACTCCACGGCCCGCCGCCGCCGCGGCTGCAGTTTCGCACCTTAACATAATAGGTGCTGTTGGACTTAAGGCCCCTGAACACATAGGGAGGGGCGTTGCTCGAGAGTGGATTTCCCATGTTTTCCCCGCGCGGATCCGTGCCAATGCTCACTTCATAAAACAAAACCTGGATGTTGGTATCCCACAACAGTGAAATGGTGTTTTCCGTTGTTTCCAATATGGCGACTTTGGCCGGAGCGGAGATGGGAGGTGAAGGAGGGGTGTTGATATGCAGTGTTTCCGACCAAGGCCCATCGCCCGAGCTATTGTACGCCTTGACTTTGGCAAAGTAGCTTGTTTCCGGCACCAGTCCGCGCAAAGCAAAAAAGGTATCACGGAGGTCTTCAACGCCCCTATCACTGGCATCAAGGTCCGTCCCCATGCTCAGGCGATACCCGTCGGCCTGCGGCATAGCCTTCCAGGCGATGTCGGCTGCAATGTCGGAAAGCTTGACTATCCGCAGTCCTGGCGGCGCGGTTTCGGGGAGGGGCAGGGGGGTATGGAAAGAGAGCGTCTGGCTCCAGGGTCCGAGACCTGTCTGGTTGCTGGCCCGGACCTGAACCTTGTAGGCAGTGGCAGGATCAAGCCCGGTCAGGTTGTAGGTTGGTGCGCTGCCTTCCGTGCTGGTTACCCATGCCTGACCAACCGGCTGATAGCGAAGCGTATAGGTACAAGGAGCGTTGCCAGCCGGAGCCGACCAGCGAATAACCGCTTCGGTGGGCAAGGCCTCGTCCAGGATTAAACGGTTTGGGGCCTGATCCAAGGCCGTGGTGAAGACCACATCTTCGGACCAGGATCCAGCCCCGCCTTTGTTGAGGGCGCGTATTTTCAGGCTGTAGGTGGTATTGGCCCGCAGGCCGGATACACGCGCCGGGGAGGAAGAAACACGTCTTTTTTCGCCCTGGATGTTGTCCAAATCCGTGGAAAACATGATCTCGTATTCTGTTGCATCTGGAACCGGGTCCCAAGAGAGCTCAACCCGGGCGGCGGCCACGTTTTCCAGGAGGGGTTTTGACAAGCCAGAAGGCATGGCATAGGTGGTGAAGGACTTGATTTCGGACCAAGAACCGATGGTGTAGTCCCGCAGCAAGGGCCTGACTTTGGCATAGTATAAGAGGCCTGGTATTAAATCCTTCAGTTCAAGAGAGGTGGAGGTGGTTTCCAGGGCGTTTTTGTTGTGCGCCTCGATATCCGAGCCATAACTGAGTTCATAGGACTTGGCGTCCGGATAGGGCGTCCATTTCAGCACGGCGGTTGAAGTTGTAACACGGACGAGCTCAAGCACCGAACCGAAAGTGGGCATGGTTTTGACCGATAAAGGCGCGCTCCAATCGCTTAAGCCCGTTTCATTGACCGTGCGGACACTCACGGCATACGTTTGCCCGGGAGACAGGGAAGCGAGGGTGAAATTGGATAGGGCGGTATAGGTATTCCCCTTTTCTCCGCCCAAGGAATGAGGACTCCATTTGATTTCATAAGCCTGCAGCCGTAGCGAGGGGTTGGGTGCCTGCCAGCTGACCATGATTTGATTCACCGTGTTTCCGGTGATCAGGAGCGATTCCGGCTTGGCCGGATAGGTCAGGCAGGTTTCACCAGCGCTCCAATAACTGGGGCGTCCATTAAAAACCGAGCGCACTTTGAAATAGTACTGCGTATTGGGCATGAGGTTTACCGTCAGCTGCGTCTGGCTGGTGGAAACACTATTCCTATTCCGCAGCAGCAGATCCGTGTCATAGGCCAGTTCATAACCGTTTGCTTCGGCCACTGATTGCCATTGCACCTGGACACGAGAGGGCCGCAAAGGCTTGAGCTGCAACCCTGCGGGCGCTGTCCCGGGGGAATAGGGCAGGGTGGTAAAAGCAAGCGGCGGACTCCAGTTGCTGGACACCAAAGGATTGACAATGCGGAGTTTGGCGTAGTAGGTCGTATCCGGCGTAAGGTCGCGGAAAAAATATTCGTTTTTTTGGGTGGTCACCTGACCGAGGGAGACAGCATCTTGGTCCGTACCCAGACTGAGTTCGTAACGGATGTATGGCAGATCGTGATAACGGTTCGGCCAGAAAATCTGGGCACTGCTGTCGAGAATATTTCCTGCCGCCACCTCCGTGACTACGGGGATGACAGTGGAAAACTCCAAAACCGGCCCCCAGGCATCCGCTTTACCGCCCGTAATCACCCGGATTTTAGCACGAAAAACAGTGCCAGGCATGAGGTTGTCATACTGGTGCGATGTTTCTGATGAAAAAATGGTCCCGCGGTTGGAGGCGTTGGCGTCAGTGCCAAGAGACAATTCATACCGGTCCGCTTCCGCGGCTTTACTCCATTTGACTTCAGCCGATTGCGACGTGGCTTTTCCCAAGGACAGCTGGCTGACGGCGGCTTGGGCCGTGGAAGAAAATTGGCAGCAGGGCATAAGCGCATATGCTCCGGCAATAGTCATCCATAATGTCCGCGGGATGGACACGGCCATACCTGCCTCGCCTCCCCATGTAAATATCTCTGCTGCAAACCATTATACCATAGAGCATTTATGCCTGCGGGTCAAGAACGGAAGAGAGCAGGAGAGACAGAAAATTAGGCCGTTGGTGAGTGGAAACTGTGCTAAAATTATTGTCGGAAAAATGCATAAGTGTCCAAATTAAGTCTTGGACACGCTTGAACACTGTTTATGAACAAGGACCGTTGAGCAGCTGGCGTGCCGGGGATATCTTTTTACCCAGCAGGGGCGGGAACACGTGCACGGACGCCGGGGATGGCC
>JAFGIQ010000219.1 GCA_016929575.1 candidate division FCPU426 bacterium | reverse complement strand
GCCTTCAACAGCCTGCGCCAAAATTACCCCAACCCCCTGCGTTTGGCAAAGGGCGATTTCACCACCCTGGAGTACTTTGTGCGCGAGGATGTGGACATCAGTATAAAAATCTATAACTTGGCGGGGGAATTGGTTTGCGATTTGTACAGCGGCAGGCCCGGCATTGGCCGGCATGCGGTTTACTGGTACGGAGACAACGGTTCACAAGAAAAGCGGGGAAAAACAGTGGGCAGCGGCGTATATATTGCCGTGTTTCAAAGCGGGGAGTATAAAGAAATGAAGAAGGTGGTGGTCATCCGATGAAAAGCATCCGCACGTACGGCGCGATGGCGCTCCTGTTGTCCGCTGCCACTGCTGCGGCTTGGGCCGGAGAGCGCGGCACCACCAGCGCGGATTTTTTAAAAATCGGCCTGGGAGCCATGGCGGCGGGGGTGGGTGAAGCGTGCACGGCCCGGCCGGGCGAAATCAATGCCATGTTCTACAATCCCGCCGGCTTAACCGGGATGGACCTGCATACTTTATCCGCCACGCATCTCAACTGGATTGCCGAGACCAGATATGAGGCGCTTTCCTACGCCCGGCCTCTTTTGGGCGTGGGCACGCTGGGAGCAGGCGTCTTCCTGCTTCATATGCCTGATATCCCGGCCTTGGACCAAAGCGGCGCTTCCGTGGGCATGATCCGGGCCTATGATTTGGGCATCTCTTTCTCTTTTGCCAGGGAGGTGTCGCCTTTTATCCCGCTTGACGGTTTCAATGCCGGTGCCAGCCTCAAGTTCATACACCGCGCGCTGGGGGAGTTGGGCGCCTCGGGTGTGGCCGCGGATCTGGGACTGCTGCACCGCTTTGACCGCAAATTCTCCTTGGGGCTCTCGGTGTTGAATCTCGGGTATTTGTCCAGTTTTGATTCAGCGGCAGAGCAATTGCCCATTGTTTTGCGCGCCGGGGCGGGGTACTTGTTTGAAATAAGCCCCAGCCATCAGGTCCAAGCCTTGCTGGATGTGGTACAGCCGCTGGACAACACCGTGCGGGCCAATGTGGGGGCGGAATACACTTTTGCCCAAATCGTGCACCTGCGGGCGGGGTATAAAATGGGCTATGATACGGACGGGTTTCAGGCCGGAGCAGGAATCACCTGGAATTTCATCTCCGTGGACTATGCCGTGAAAATGATGGATGTTTTTGGCCTGACCCATTTTGTGTCTGCTGCCGTGCGTTTTGGTTCTTCTTTGAAATCCCTGCAAGCGGTGACGGCAGATAAAATTCTGCAGGAGGCCGAGGGATTAAGCGCCCGCAGCCTCTACCACGAAGCACTGGCAAAGGTTGACGAAGCCCTGGCCATGGACCCGGCAAATGAAAGGGCCAGGGAAATGCGCAATAAATTGAACTCGGTCCTGAAACTGCTGGAGATGCCCCTGGGAACAGGAGACGATCAAACCGGCTCTGAGGCAAAAAAGAAACCGCCGGAGGAAATGACGCCGGACGAGCTGGAAGAAGAAGGGGTACAGGAAGGGCAGGAGGTGCAACCATGATACGCTGGCTCCAGTTCGGCATGTTTGTTTTATGCCTGGCGCTAATGGCGGCCGGTGGGACGGCCCGGGCGGAAACAGAACCAGCGGGCAGGCTGGGCAAATCCGAATATCTTTTTGACCAGGCGATTCAGAATTATTTGAAGGGGGACTCCGGGGAGGCCATCCGCCTGCTGAATGATTCCTTGAAAACCAATCCGGACAACCAGCGCGTCAAAGTGTTTTTGCTGAAAATACTCGTTGAGCGCGGAAGCCGTCTCTTTCTCGCCAAGCAGTATGAAAAGGCCTATACCTATCTCTCCCAGGCCTACAACATGGATCCGAAAAATACGCAGGTCAAACAGATGTTCGCACTGGCAGCCAAACAGGTGCGGCCGCCTTCGGCCTCAGAACAAGTGACCTTGATTCCCAAACAAATGCAGGAACGCGTGCTGCAACAGGAGGCCGAGCAAAACACCTTGGCACAAGGAGGGGCGGCGGTCAAACTTGATCAGGCGGCGCCATCGGCGCAAGCAGCCGGGGCAAACAAAACCCGGGGCCTTGCGTCAGGCCCGCTTGGCTCCAATTCCGGGCAGGGGGCCCCCCCGGTCTCCGGCGGACAGATGTCCTCCTCGGCTGCGGAAATGGCCACGGCCTTTGCCGGCGAGTACGCCAAGAATGTGGCGGCGATGACCGAACTGCTGGCTTCATTTCAAAACCAGCAAGCCCAGCAGATCTCCCAGTTTATGGCGCCTTTGGAGCGCATACAAAACCTGTATTACCAGTCGGAACAGGATCGGAAAAATTTCATGAATCAATTGGACAGCCGCTTTAAATCTGTCTTGGGCAATGTGTCCTTTCAACAAAGGATGGTGATTTACGGTTTTCTCGGCGCCTTGCTGATTTTGGGATTGATTGTATGGGCTTTTTTAATGATCCTCAACCGCATGCGTTCCAAGCGGGAGGAAGTGATCATGAAATACCAGCAGGAGATGCTTAAGATGATCAGGGATATGTCCGGCATGTCAGGGTCGTCTTTTGCCGCCTTGCCCAATGCGGCCATGGGCTCGGCCTTGCCGCTGCCGCATATGCCATCCATCCCGCAACTGACAGCCAGGCCCGGCGGGCCGGAGACGGGATACGCAGCAGATCCTGTGCTGCAGCTGGAATATATGGCCAGGTCGGGCAATTACAAAGAAAGATCCCTTGCAGCGGTGAAAATATTGAATTATGATGTGGAAAAGGCCCTGGAAATCATCAGGCAGATGATCACGGATCCGGATCCCTTTTTGCGGGAGAATATTGCCGCGGCCCTGGGACAGCAGTACCATCCCATGACCGTGGAGTTGTTGCTGGAATGCCTTAAGGATAACGAAAAAAGAGTGGTGGCAGCCGCGTTGCGGGCAGCCAAACAATTAGACCAGCTTCCGGAGGAAACCATGCCGGACGAGATTAAAAGCGAGATCCAGCTGGCATTGAAAAATCAATCCATCAGACCCGAGGAAAAGAAACGGAGCGCAAACCGGGATGAGTAAAAAAATCCTTGTGGTAGACGATGAGCCTGCCATTTCCCGGCTGGTCAAGATGAGCCTGGCTGTGGACGGCTATGATGTCCGCACTGCCAACAGCGGATTTGAAGCCATGGAAGAGATCGAGAGCTGGAAGCCGGAACTGGTGGTGCTGGATATCATGATGCCCGGCATGAACGGCTATGAAGTGTGTTTTGAAGTGAAAAGCAAGCCCCAGACCAAGGGCATCAAAATCGTATTTCTGTCAGCCCGCGGGAATCCCGGCGATGCGCAGCAGGGACTGTCCCTGGGTGCCGATGATTACCTCATGAAACCCTTTGATCCGGATGAATTGCTCGAAAAAATACGCGGAATCATTGGTGCCTGAACAACCGGACCCTTTTCCGCAGCAAAGCCAGAAAACGGCATGCGATTTTCAATCGGGCCGGCAGATTCATATGCCGCCGCGAATTCCCCGACTTCCGGCATTCGCCGGACAAGTACGCCGGGCCTGCCCAGCGCATGCTGGGCACAGGCCCGGTCTCACTTCGTGACCTGAGAGGAATAGCATTATTGAAAAACAGGTCCGGACCGGGGACACCTCCGCCATAAACGGAGATGCGGCATAAGATAATGCCTTTCTACCACTCGGATCAAAAATCCCCGCTCTTTAAGAGCAGGGATTTTTAATTTTACTGGCAAATTTCCTTGTGTTTGTAGATAATACGGATAAAATTCCAGACCAGGATTGGCAAGTCCGTGCCTGAGAGTGCTGTCTTGGCCTTTTCCCCGCCGTCTTGGTGCGGCAGCTGATTTGTCTTTTATTCGTATAGCCATGAGTGGTATGATAAAATAAAAATGGCGCCAGGGCCGGATCCGGGAAACGGCTGGAAAGCAGCAGACGGAGATTACCATGAGACAAGAACACGCCAAAATCCTTTGTGTGGACCAGGATGCCAAATCGCTCAAGGGCCTGGTCTATTTGCTGCGGACAGCGAAATATCATGTCATCGCCGCCTTGTCCGCTGACAAAGCGCTGGAAGTGATCCGCAAGGAACAGCGGCTGGATATGGCTGTTTTTAATTTCACGGACACGAGCCGGCGTCTGGAAAAGGGGCAAAAAGAAGTGGCAGGCGACCAGTTGGACAATGAGCTGCGCATTGCCCATGCTTTGCGGGAAAAAAATCCCAAGCTTCCCATTTTATTCATGCTGCCAAAAGGGGATCCTGGAATCATCGGACGCCTGGCGGCCATACCCAACTCCGAACTGCTTTTTCCCCCGTATGAATCAAACTACCTCTTGTTTATCATTAAAACCGGACTGGACGGCGGGTATCTGCTGGCCAATCTGTAGTTTCTTTTATTCATCCGCTTACAAGTGTCCAAATTGGGATTGAGAAAGACACGATAACTATTGATCAATTGGCGCCAGCAGGCAGCCCTGACCGGATGGATTATCCGGAAGAAAAAGGACGCTACGGCGGTATTCACGCCATTTAGCAATGTCATCCGCTATTGACACACCGCTGGGAAGAAGGGCCGGCGTTTTCATTGCCAAAGGCCGCGCCCGGCGCCTCATCCGGAATGCCGCCGAAACCAGGCGGTTCACTACTTGATGATCACAAACTTCTTCTGATCGAAATCCTGCGTCAGCTCCCAGGCGAATTTCAAGCGCAGCTGGGAAAAATACACGCCCGGCGCCACATCGCGGATGTCCCAGGTCATCCGGTGCCGGCCGGGTGTTTGCGGATAGGCCTTGATGGTGGCAACCCGCTCGCCGAGTACATTGTAAATCTCATTGGTCACAGTGCAGGTCCAGGGCACATAATAAAGGAAATAGACGGTGTCGCCTTTGGCAGGACTGGGATAGACCATCACATCCTTTTCTGAAGCCAGGAGTGAAGGATCCTCTCCCGGCGGGAGGGGCGGGGTGGCGGTTGGGGTCGGGGTGGGCGAAGGGGTGACGGTTATCGTGAGCGTGCGCGAGGAGGTGCTGGTTGCAGTCGCAGTGGAGGTGGAATTTAAATCCGGGGTCGGGGTCACCGAGGGTGTGGGCGTCCTGGTCCGGGTGGGGGAGCTGGTGGCCGTGCGGGTCGGCGTGGGCGATATTGCGGGGTTGGCGCCGGCAAGGAAATTTTGGTAGATTTCCGAGGAGTTCAGGGCGCGGCTGTAGACCGCGATCAAATGCACCTCGCCCCACCAGGGGCGGTCTTCGGTGAGCTCATTGACAGCGACAATGCTATGCAGGCTGTCCCAATTGGAGAAATTGCCGCTGATGGTGGTGGTGCTGACCGCCAGGCTGTCCACATAAATGGCGACCTGGCCGCTGCTGTTGCGCGTGCAGGCCACATGGGTCAAATTGGTGGTTACCAGCCCGGGGCTGGTGAAAAATTCTGGCGTGCCGTTGGTGGAAGTGTCCGTGGTTCTCACCCGGAAGACATACTGTGTTGTTTCGGCACCCAGGGTGAAATTACGATAGGCGGAATCCTGGGAAAAAGAAATAATCCTGGCAGGACCGCCCTGGGCAAGATTGTCCGCCTTGACCCAGGCCTCAAGGGTCAGTTCATTGCTGCTTTGGCAGGCGGTCATCACTTTAGCAGCAGTGACGGAGGAAGAAAAGGATGTGGTGGTATTGACGTCAATGGCGTCCGCCAGCCACTGGACCGCTGCCGGATTGTTGATGGTAAGGGGGATGGCCGGCGTGACTCCGGAAGTGTCGTTAACGGTGCTGCCCGACCCTTCGCTGAAGGTGTATAAAAGAATCAGATCCGTGGTGACCCGGGCGCCCTCGCAGGGAAAGGCTGTTGCCGCACTGATGAAAAAAAGTATTATTCCTGCCTGGCCCCAAAAACGGATGCCGGGAGGGAATATCCCTGGTTTCATTTGATTGCCTTTTTGTGCCTGTAGAATCATTCTAGTATTGTAAAATATTCTGTTTGAAAAATCAGCAAGAATTTTGAGAACCAGGAACTTGTGCAAACGGGCGGGGTCTGCCTTCACGTACTTATTTTCCGGCGCATGCCGGACGAGTCCGAGGTATGCCGGGTCGTTCCTTCGTGGCTATAATTTACACTTCGACCTGTCCCCGCAGGAAAGTTGCTGACAAAATCCCGTCTTGCCAGAAAGCCGTATATTTGCTATAACATATTTTTGCCCAATAATTATAATAAAGGTGTCAAAAGTGTCCAAATTAGGATTGAGAAAGATACGATAACTATTGATCAATTGGCGCCAGCAGGCAACCAGACTGCCGGAGATATCTCCGGCAGCCCTGACCGGATGGATTATTCGGAAGAAAAAGGACGCCTCCGGCAGCCCTGACCGGAAGGATTATTTGTAAGGAAAAGGACGCCTGCGGCAGTATTCGCGCAATGTGGACAACAATGTAAAGGTGTCTAAAATGAAACCAAATACAATTCACTGCTTGTGGCTGGCCGGATTCATGCTCTCCCTGACGGGCTGTGCACATCTGCAATCTTTAATAGAGCCGCCTGAAGTAGAGGTGGTGTCTTTGACCCCTCAATTCATCAACCTGACCCACATCGGTTTTTTGGCGAAACTCTCCGTGAAAAACAGGCTTCCCATACGTCTGCCCCTGCAACGCATGGATTTCAAGGTGGGCGTAAACGGACGGCCGTTTGTCTCGGGCGCCTTGGACAATGTGCCGGCGCTGGGCGGCGGCGCTTCGGAATTGATTGATCTTCCTTTTCAACTGGGTTTCAAGGAAGTGCTGGCCTTGTTCGGAGAAGTGAAGGGCAAAGACACGCTGCGGCTGGCTTTCTCCGGTGAATTGCATGCCAGCAGCCAATTCATGCTGCCGGCAGTGCCTTTTGCTTTTAACTTCGAGATGCCGGTCCCGCGCCTGCCCAAGATTGCATTCGGCGGATTCAGCATCCTCCAATCAAGCCGGACCATAGGGCTGGCGTTGAAAGTGGCCAATGGCAACGCCTTTCCACTCCAGCTCCAGACGGTGGACGCAGGATTGCGCATGGGGCAGAAGGATTATACCCTGGCAGCCTTGAACGAGGCGGTATCCATTCCGGCTGGTCAGGCCGGTGTAGTCCAGCTGCGCATCGGCGATGCCTGGGAAAAAACCGCCGGCTTGTTTGCCGACATGGTGACAGGAAAAAAAATGGATTTTGCCCTGCAAGGGGAAATAAAGAGCCGGACCCCCTACGGCCTGATGACCTTTCCCCTGGATACCAGGGGCAAAAACCGGTAGGAGCGCGGGTGCACCTGTCCTCCGGCCCTGTGCCGGGCGCAGGCAGCAGGGCGGATATTCCATTTTATTAAAGCATGCCAGAAAACTCCAGGCTTGCGCCTGGAGATGAATGGTATCCCGTATTGAAGCGGAGGCGAATTCCCCCCCCTCGGAGAGGGGGGTTAGGGGGATTGTGTGTACGGGCAGTAGGTTGTTTTCAAAAGCACGCTGTGTGCTTAGAAAGCCAATCCCCCCAGCCCACTTCTCCGAAGGGGGAGAAACTCCGGGCTTCAGCCCGGAGAGATTCATTTGACATGAATTCGGGGTGATTCATATGTGGAAATTTATTGGTTTCATTTTATTTTTTTGCCTGGCCGGTTTGGCGGCAACGCTTTGGCTGGCAGGGATGTTTGATAAGCCGGAATTTACCGAAAGGGAAATGGGGCCGTATACCCTGATATACAAGCGCGGGGAGGGGGAATATCAGCAGGGGGCGGTTTTAAATGAAGCCATGAAAAGCTGGCTGGCTCAGCACGGGGTGCGGAGTGAACGGAGTTTTACCTGGTATTTTGACAATCCCCAAAACACGGAGTCCGGCAATCTCCGGTATATTACCGGCCATATATTCACTTTCGAAGACGAGGCCAAACGCATGGAGGTCGCTGAGCGTTATCTAATCAAGGAGTTTCCCAGGCAGTTGTGCCTGGTGGGCCTTTTCCCCTTCCGTTCCCGCCTCTCTGTCATGTTCGGACTGATGAAAGTATATTCTGCATTGGACGCCATACGGGAGAAAAAAAATTATCCTGCCCGGCCCATCATGGAATTGTACGACAAGGCCAACAAACAAATTGTGTACCTGCAACCGGTGGCGCCGGCAAAAGATTTGCTGGATGAATATTTTTCGGTGGAAGACGAAGCAGCCGTGGATTCCAGCCAGCCCCCTGGCACCCAACCGGCTGTGACACCCACCCCTGGCGGCTGAGCACAGCTTTTGTCCGCCCAATGCCCGGGTCCCCTTCCGGGTGTATTGAGCCATTGGAGCAGGAAGGTGGAGGCATGACGAACAAGGCCGTGTATTATCTATGGTTTGCCGCCATTATCCTGTACCTGGTTTCACCCTGGGACCTTCATCCTACCCTGCTTGATGATCTTCTGGTTTTTGGAATATACCTGGCCGTCCTTTTTTATCAAATGAACAAGATCGCCAAGAACCGCGAAGCGCACCGGCAGTCCAAGCAGCGGGAGCACCAATCCGGGGAAGAGGACGCAACCGCATCTGTTGCGGAAGGCCCTTTGACTTTACAGAAAGCCTACCGCCTTTTGGGCGTGACCCCGGCTGCTGCGCGCGAGGAGATCCGCCGCGCCTTTCGGGAAAGGGTGGCTCAAAACCATCCGGACAAGGTCAGCCACTTGAGTCCTGAACTGCGCGAACGCGCCCATGAATTGACGGTTTTGATCAACCGTGCCTACACGATGATAAAGCAGCATAAAAAAATATGACGAGGACACGGCATATTCATCCCCCCCGCAGGAAACCCAGGGCAAACCCGGGGAGGAAGGTGAGACACGCTGCGTCGGGGATGTCGCCTGCCGAAAAGCAGGGCCATGCAAGGTCGAAGTGGGGACCGCGGGCTGTGCCCGTGGGGCTCCACGCCAAGCGGCTGGGTGTCGGGCTGGCGGCCGGATTGCTCCTGCTGTTTGCGGCTTTTGCCCGGGCCGGAGAAGCTCCGGCTTTTCAAGAAAGGGAAAAACTGCCGAGAGGCCGGGT
>JAFGIQ010000218.1 GCA_016929575.1 candidate division FCPU426 bacterium | reverse complement strand
TCACGGCCCTGCCGGCGAGTACGGTGACCGCCGTGGGCAACACGGTCACGATCGCGGTGGAATTCCGGAACAGCCGCAATCAGACCCTGTTCAGCCGCCCGGATTACCGCCTCTACTTTTACCTGCAAAACAGCAGCCAGCCGCTGGCAGTAGAGCACACGGCCATCATGGACCTGCCTGATTTTCCGGAGCAACTGTCCGGCACGCCCGGCCTGTATTATGTGGAAGCAGGCGCGTTCGGCAGCGAGGTTCAGCGTTTTTTGCTGCAGGTATCGCGCCGGGAGTTGGATGGCCGCGATGATCCGTTTTTACTGCGGGTGGTGGAATGGGAGGAGTGGGACAATCACGACTCCCTGATCTCCGGCGGACGTACGGACGACGGTTCCTGCCTGGTGCGCTGGATCGCAGCCCCCCAGGCGCAGCTGTGCCAGATCACCGCCACCTCGCCGGTATTGGCCTCGGGCCGGGCTGAGGATTTTTCCCTGGTCAGCATCACTGTGCGCGATGGCAGCGGCCAACCGATATCGGGATTGCAATACTCGGATTTCACCTGTGTCATCACCGGCGGGGACTACACCCTGGACCAGGGAACCTTTGCCGAGGATGCTTTTAGTCCGGGCACCTATCATATTCACCTTCACTCGGCCAGCGCCGGGATGAAAACAGTTGCCGTGGCCGTCATGGGAGTGGAGTTGCCTGCGCGCCAGGTGGAGTTTCAACCCGGAATCTACGGCGTGGTGTATGATGAGGGCAGCAGCCAGCCTTTGCCCAATATCCGCGTAACCCTGCTGCAGCATGACGGCCGGGCGCTGGCAAGTGTTTTTTCCGATGCCCAAGGGGCTTACAGGATTCTGCTGCCGCAGGTGGCGGTCATGCCGTATGTTCTCAGAGGAGAAGACCCGGCCGGCCGTTTTGCCTGCCAGGAATGGGATGTTGCCTTGTCCGCCGGCGGCGCGGTGCAAAGGGATATATATATGATCGGCGCTATGCCGACCAAGGCGGAAATGCACGCCTATCCCAATCCGGCCAGGCGCGGATCAACGCTGCAGGTGGTCTACCGGCTCCCGCGCGCAGGCCATTGTCGGATTCAGGTGTTTGACCTGCGCGGGCGCAGAGTGGCGGTTTTGCTGGATGCACAGGCGCCGGCAGGCCAGGGGCGGATCAGCTGGAGCGCCCAAAACCGTTTTCAAAAACCATTGGCGCCGGGGACGTATCTTGTGACCATGCAATGGGATTCCGACAAGCGGGTGTTCAAACTGGTCATTACTCCGTAAATAAATCGAAGCGTTATGATGTCCCCGGCTGGTGAAGGAGACAATAGGGGATTGAAAACTAAAAATCGCGCGCCAAAGAAATATCGCTCACCAAAAAACAAAAGGCGGTTTCCGGGTTTGGATCAGGAGGGATGCATCAAACAGGTGGGATTGCCGGTGGACCTAAAGCGCATTTTCACGGGGGAAACCTGCCGGGCGGACCGCAGAGAAAGCAACCGGGCTTTTTCCTTGATCCTGGCATGGCTGCTTATATTGTTTCCGGGAGGAAGCGTGCAGGCAGCGCCGCTGGAGGAGGCGGGCACTTCCGCAGCGGTACTGCTGGCGCAGCCCGGATCCGCGCGTCTCCTGGCTTTGGGCGGAGGCGGAGCAGCAGCAGCACGGGGCCAGGAAGGCATGTGGTGGAATCCGGCGGCCTTGGCCTCCTATCCCTTTTTTAACCTTGAACTTTCCTACCGCCGTCATTGGAGCGATACAGAGCTTGGGTTTGCAAGCCTGGCCGTGCCCACACCTTGGGGAACTGCAGGTGTTGGTTTGGTATACGCCCAGACTTTAAATATAGAAGGGTATGATCAATACGGTCAAGCCGGGGCCTTCTTTGCCACTCAGGATATAAGCGCCAAGCTCGGCTATGCCTGCCATTGGGGAGGGTTTTCCCTGGGCGCAGCTGCAGGCTATGTGCAGCAGGATCTTCATACTGTCCGGGTCAGGGGCTGGGGCGGAGATCTGGGCTTGCGGTGGGAATTTTATCCCGGCGTTTGCGCAGGCGCCTCCCTGTTGCACCTGGGCGCAACCGAGGTTAAAGATCCGTTGTGCCGGGAGGCGAGGTGCGGATTCAGCGCCCGGATTTGGAGCAATGCCCAGGTATCGTATGATCTGGTGGTGCCGCGCGACAGTGAAATGTACCTGGGAGGCGGCCTGGAGTATTATCCGCTCGAGTATCTCTGCCTCCGCGCCGGAATCAGGAGCGGGCCGGACCACTATATGGCCCTGGGGGCATTGTCCCTTCTTTCCCTCGGCGCCGGCCTGGCGTGGAGCGACTTTTTTATTGATTACGTCTTTCAACCCTCGGCGCTGCTGGGGAATGTCCACCATCTGAGTTTCGGCTATCGCTTTTCCGGGCAAGCACCCGCGCCTGCGTCCGCACCCGCGCCCCAGCCGGCCGCAGCGCCGCGCTTGAAAATAGAAAGCCGCCATCATGAAGGCAGGATGGTTTTTACGCCGCCGGCCGGCGTGCGGACGGATGCCAAGGTCAAGGGATTCCGTTTTTTGGTAAAAGACCCGGACGGTAAAATTGTCAGGACCTTCAACTATGCCGGCCAGGCCGCGCCCCGGCAGCTTGTCTGGGACGGCCGGGATGAGCAGGGAAAGAAAGTGCCCCAGACGCATTTTACCTTTGCCTTTGAATACATCACGGACAAAGGCGTGAAAACAAAGCTGCAGGATTGGCCGGGAGTGCTGCCGGTCAGGAAACTGCGGTTTGCCCGGGGCGGAGCGGGGGTGGCGCCGGAAGCAATTTTTCAATTCACGGGCGAGCGGGAGCAGGTCCGATATTGGCAGCTGCAGATCAGGGATCGGAAAACCGGGCAGGCAGTGCGCGCCTACGGTCAATCCGGCCCCCTGCCCGCGCACATCCAATGGGACGGCAGGGATGAACAGGGGCAGTGGGCGCCGCCTGACAGCAGATACAGCTACCGGCTGATTCTTGACGGCCAGGAAAAATCCCAGGCGGTCATCGACAAGGATATCATCCCGGTGCCGGCAAAAATGCTGGCCGGCAAAAACGGAAAAAAACGCTTCAAAATCATGGAGATTCTGTTTGATTTCAATGCCGCGCAGATTTCCGCGGCCATGGGCGACAAAATCGAGAAAGCCGTGGAAATATACAAACACTACCGCACCCGGGCGGATATGCAGATCCAGGGGCATGCGGATGAAGTGGGCAATGCCTGGGTGAATTACAACATCAGCCGCAAGCGCGCCTTGGAAGTGAAGGCGCACATGTGTCAGCTGGGCGTGGATGAGGCGGAAAAAGTTGACATCGCAGCCTATGGCAAAGACCGCCCGCTTTTCCGCGGCCGCCAGGAGCAACTGCGCGCCAAAAACCGCCGGGTGGAAATAAAGATCGAACTCACCCCGTAAAAATACAGTTGATTCTCAAACCGCCTCCTGCCATAATCAGAACCAATAAAAAGAAAAATAATGAAAAGATTATATCCGCAGATTACGCAGAATGCATTAAAGACGGCGCCTGGAGGCGGGAAGAAATGAAAAAAGCGTATGTGTTGGGTTTGGCCTGGATTTTGTGCTTCGGATTCACTCCTCTGGCCGAAGCTGGCGGCACGGGCACCAGCGGCGCCCAGATCCTGCAGCAGCAAAACGGAGCCCGGCCTGCCGGGCTGGGAGGGGCGTATGCCGCCTGCTCCCGGGATGTCTATGCGGTCAATGTCAATCCGGCTGGCGTGCATAATCTGGACAAAATCGGGATCATGCTTATGCACGCCGCGGGTTTTGAAGGCTTGTCCACCGAGTACCTGGTGGGCATGGTGCCCCTGCCGGGATTGGGCGTTTTGGGCGGGCAGTTCCTGTACCGCGGGCAACCCGCCATCGACAATGCAGTGGCAGGGGAGGCGACGGTCAACTGCAAGGAGATGGTGTACGGCCTGACTTTTGCGCGTCCGCTGCCCGGCGGATTTTCCCTGGGCCTCAGCGCCAAGCTGCTCAGCATTGAACTCGGGCCGGTGGATGCCACGGCTTTATCCCTGGATATGGGCGCCCAATATCAATGGCAGGAAAACCTCTCGCTGGGGCTGGCCCTGCGCAATCTGGGCACGCCCGTGATGTTCCGTTCCGAGGAAGATCCCCTGCCTTTTACCGCGGTTGTCGGCGCTGCTTTTACGCCGTATGATTCGGGCCCGCACCGCCTGCTCACGGTCATGGATGTGGATTATCTGGCGCCCGAGGAAAACGTAAGCCTGCGCCTGGGCGGCGAATACTGGTTCCGGCGCATGCTGGCCCTGCGCCTGGGATATGTTCATTCGGCGCAAAAGACTGTGCGCGGCCTGTCCCTGGGTGTCGGCTTCCGTTTCAAGGCCGGGGATCACGTGGATCTGGCCTTGGATTACACGCTGCTGCCGCAGTTTTGGGAAGACGAGGATTTTGAAACCGAAAACCTTTTCACCCTCAGCGTAAGCTTCTAACCCGCACCACCTGTATCCACATTGCAATTTGGGAAAAAAGACATCTCCAGCCGCACGTGCGTCCTCTGGCCTGCTGTGCATCCGGATTTTGAAAAATGTGCTTCTTTTTGCTTAGCGCAAGAGCAGGGCAAAAAGCCCCAGGGCCGGAAGCAGGGAGAGAACGGCGAGGGCAAAGGCTTCACGCACCAGCAGGCGGAAGGATTGCCAGAAAGCCAGCCACAGCATGGCCAGCGTGTATAAAAATGTGCAGGCGGGCATAAGGTGCCTGACCCATAATCCGGGAAATCCTTCGGCTTGTGCTGAAAGCAGGCCCAGCGAGAGCGCCAATTCCGTGGGCCAGGAGGTCAGCCAGAGAGGAACAAAGAAAGCCGGCGCGCTGACAGCGAGCGTCCGGCGCCATCCGCCCCGGCCGCGTAAAAAAGTGTTGAGGCCCAAGGCTGCAGCCGCACAGGCCAGCCAACCTGCACCCAGGATCAAGGGCATCAGGCCTGCCTGAATCAGCCGATAGGCCGGAACCGCCAGGATGGGCTCGGCGGAATAGGGAATGCGGCAAAAATGCGCCAACACGGAGGTGAGGGAAAAAAAGAGGGTGGTTGCACCCAGCACGGTCCAGGCCACATGCAGATCCTGGGATTCCGCCAGTCCGGCAAAGAGCAGGTCGGGCCGCAATAGTGCATCCGCAATATTTTTTGCCGCCACTTCCATTCTGCCGAATATTGTTTTCAAGCCGGCTGCTCCTTTGCTTTTCTATCAGGATGTGTAAAAATTTTTCCTTGTCATTCACACTGCCGTTATTTCCGGCAAGCAGGGGGTAATGGGATTCCCGGGATAAAATCCACGAGAACGCCATGAGGGAACAAGGGGAGGTCATTGGTTTGTGGTCCCGCCTGCCGCCTGGCCGGGCACCTTTGGTTGTGCAGATACTATAACCTGGAGAAGCAGGTTTTGTCGAAAAGGTTTTTTTAAAGTAACAGGGGAAAATATCCGATACTGGGAAAAATTGAAACTGAAAAATTGATTGTAAAAGGATGTTTGGGCTGGGCATTCGACGGACGGCCGCCATGGGGTGGGCGGCCTCGGCAGCGAAAAAGTAGCAATACCAGTCTTTTTCACTGAACGCCGTCTTATCCCCATCCCAAACATCCATTCAGGCGGATGGCTATAAAACATTTTTCAGAGGTTTCAAATTGTATATTTTTCCGCCTGCAAGAAAAGATTGGACATATCTTTAAGTTTAAAGCATAATATTGCCCTGATACCAGCATATCTTCAACATTGGTTTTCTGGCAGCAAAAAGGGGGGGTCTTATCAGGGAAAAAGTCTTTTACAATTTTTCGGATTAAATTTAAAAAAAAATGTTGCATTTTAGGCGGGAATATTTTAAAAATAAAACTCCACAGAAAATATACATGTTGGCTTATGCTTAAAACTTTAGAGAGGAGGCCGGGTCCCAGGTAATTTAGAAGCTGTTTTTTTAATAACCCAAACATGAAAGGGGGAAACCAAGTGAAAAAGCTAGTTGCTATCGTAGCAGCAGTACTTGTGAGCAATTCCATCGTTTCATCGGCAGTAGCACATCAGGATCAGTCCTTCTTGTATTCAGCAACCTCCTCTATCTTTGAAGAAAATTATGATCTGTTCACCTTTAGCCCGGCCTACCTGCCCAGTTTTGAAAAAAACGCCTTTTGGGGCCAGCTCTCCAATCTATATAACCAGTCGGATTATTTAGTGGATAATTCGGCGACGAGTTACTACCTCCTCGGCGGACATATGGATGTGATGGGCATGGGCCGCGCCGGCTTGATGGGGGATTGGTACTCCTCTTCTTCACCCCAGTCGACCCGCACCTGGAATTCCAGTACAACCTATTCGGGCTTCGGCGAACGCAGTTATATCGAATACAGGGACCGCGATGATGATGAGATCATTGACAACAAGGTGGAAACCTACGGCCGGCAGGAAAAAACCAGCCATTCTCTGAACAATGATATTTATGCGGCCTATGGCATGGGCAACATGGGCGGATTTGACGTGGGGATCGGCGTGCGCGGACGATGGGCTTCCTACAATCCTTCTTATAATAACTATACCCTGCTGGGCTCCACTTATGGCGGCTTTGATGAATACGGCTGGCAGCGCGAAACGGATTTGATCACCAACCAGCTTATTTATACCTATGAGCGCGAGTGCACCACCGGATCCTGGAGTTACGGCAACAGTGATCTGCGCGTCATTTTGGGCGGCCGGTCGCAGGGCCTGATGCCCAATCTCGACCTGGTTGTCAATGTCGAGCCTGTTTTAATCGGGCGCGGCAATGAATACGAATGGGAATTCTACACCCAATATGATGATGCGCCCGGGGATCCCAACCTGATCTCTGATTACCGCGTGGATTACAGTGAAAAAGGCATGGAAGAGGTCGTCGGCAGCGCATACTATCCTGCCAATGGTTTTGGCGTGGCCGGCGATGTCCGGCTTGATTTTAAAACCTCCTTCACCGGCGGCGAGCAGTTGAACAACCGCCTCATTGCCGATATCGGCGTGGAGACCACCTCGCGCACCCTTGATACTGGCAAAGCCAAAAAGGAAAGCATTACCCACAGCGTGGACCGGGACACCATTTGGAACACTACTTTGTTGGTGGAAAACCTGGATGTCACGGACACCAATGATGTGACCAATCTTGCTTACGAGGGTACAGTGGGCTACCTGAAGCTGAACGCCAAGCTGCGCGCCCTGTGGGCCAATGAGGGCTGGGATTTCGGCCTTGGCATTGGTTTCGAAAGCACCACCACGGATACGGAAACAACCTTGAACTGGGATAACCGCACGACCATCCGCCAGGATTATTACAATACGGTCAATACGGATGATTATACCGAGGTGCGGACCGAAAGCTACAAGCAAAAAACCACCTCCAAGTCGGTCTCCAATGCCATTACGCTGCCGGTGGCCCTGCAGCTCAATTTCCTCAAGAATTTTTCAGTGCAGGTGAGCGCCAGCCATACCATCTCCCTGGCCCAGAGCGATTCAAGCTCGGAGTTCCAGGAAAGAGCGCTGTACACCTCAGTCACCACGTATGACGACGGCAGGCAGGAAACCGATGTGACCGCTGATTCCGGCAATTTGCCGGAAGCCGACAGTTTTTCCTCGTACTCGGTTTACCATGCGACGCAGTTTGCCTATGGGGTCACCTGGTGGCCTTTTGAGCAGGTGCGGGTGGATTTCACCAGCCTGGCTTATCTTACCTATCTGTACAACTACCGGTTCTCAGTGAGCCTGTACTACTAATTGAAAGGAGCGTGAGCGAACAATGAAAAAATTACTCTCTCTAGCAATAATGCTCGGGCTCTGCGGAGCAGGGGCCATGTACTTGAATTCATGCGCCCAATTGTCAGGCCCGTTGAGTCCGGATGTCGCAAATTTGTCGGCCGGTTCGCAATCAGCGGACAGGCGTTTGCCCGCAGCGACGGTTGCCCAGGTCCCGGCATCCTTGTCCCAGACAGCAAAAGTGTACTTTTACGAAAGCGGATCAACCCCGCGCATGGCCATGAATCCTGCAACCCTGAATACCGGCACGGTCCTGGTGTATTCCGTTGATGACAGCGCGCTTTCCGAAACCCAGTACACGGCCATCACCTTAAGCTACAATGCCAGCAACAAGGAGCTGACCATTGCTCCTGCCGCAGGCACGCTCTGGACCGACAACAAGGTGTACCACGTGGTGATCACCACGGGCGCGCAGAGCATGTCCGGCATCCAGCTCGACGGCAATGCCAACCGCATTCCCGAAGGCCCGGAATTCGACAACTTCCAGTTTGAATTTCAGCTGGGAGCGCCTACTATTCCCGGCTATACCCTTTCCACCAATGCGGTACAGGCTACTGCCAGCATTGAGGCCAATGGGTATGCGAATTCCCTGCCTTTCAGCTCCAGCGTCTACCGCGGCAACATTCCCGCGTATTACTCGCATGTCACCATCACCGTGACCTTTGGCTTGGCCAGCGGCACGGCGGACCCGAACATGGCCTATGACATCAACAGCTTCTACAACGGCGGCGCGCTGCATCCCAATGTGGAGATCATTGATGCCAACGGCACGATCATTACGCCTGCAAGCACCGCCTACTCCACGACCGGAGCAACCAACGACACCCTGCAGATTGTCCTGGCCAATTTGCCGGCCGGCGCCAAGTATAAGATGAAATTAAAAGGCGGCCTTTCCGGCATCAGGTCCTCTGCTGCCGGCACTTTGTGGCTGGCGCGCGGTTTTTATTTTGACGGCGACGGCGACGGCATTGCCGAGGCAACCGATGACACCAAATATGCGACCTTCGGCACCGCGACTGTGGACAATACCGCCAATCCGATTTTGCGGGTGGCCAGCTGTACGAAAGAGGGCCTGGATTCCCCCAGGGCCGAGAGCCGTTTCCGGGTGACTTTCTCCATCACCACGGGTTTTGGCACCGGCACCCTGGATCCGGCCACCGTCAACAACAATAATTTCAAACTGATCAACATGAGCGCCAGCCCGGATGAGCCTTTCATGCCCTCGGGTCTGGAGCTGGACAATTCCACGCCCGCCGCACCGGTGGTTTTCATTTACGTGCCCCTGGTTTTTGAGCAGGGGCAAAGCGATGTCAACCGCACTGTGCGCGTCGTGGTGCGCGACGTAAGAACCGCCGAGGGCCTGCCCATGGATCAGGATTCCAACGGCATTACCGGCACGGATGCTGATTTTTACAGCGGGCAGTTTACCAATATCTGGCACGAGTGATTATAAGCCAAAGAACAGCAGCTTGTCCTGCGCGATCCCGCGAGGGGTGGCGCAGGACAAGCGGGGTTGATAAGGCGCACGTCGCGCAGAAAGGGGAGGGCATGTGAAAAAGCTGCAAGTTGTCTATATGCTGTTCATGTTCAGTGGCTTTTTAATCAGCATGGCATCCGCCCACCAGGACGAGTCATTCACCAGCCGCGCTACGGCAGGGATGTTTGAAGAGATGTACGATTATTTCAAATACAGCCCGGCCTATATGCCCGGTTTTGAACGCAATGCGCTCTGGAGCCAGTTGTCGAATATGTATTCACAAGGCGACCAAATGTTTGACGGGACCAGTTCACCCAGCTATTTTATCGCCGCCCAAAATGACCTGATGGGCATGGGCAGGCTGGGTGTGGCCATTGATTTCCTAAATCTTGTGAGTCCCGTTGAAAATCTGAATTATGAAGCCCCCGACTCTCATATGGGTTTTGGGGAACAAACCACGGAGCGCTACCTGGATACGGACGGAGATGAGATCATCGACTTAAAACGCGAAGGCTACAGCAAGGGCGAAGCCACAGATTATTACAGTGCTTCGGATATCTACGTGGCTTTCGGCATGGGCAATATCAGCGGGTTTGACCTGGGGATAGGCGTGCGCGGAGGATGGGAGTCCTATAATCCCACGTATACTGCCAACCATCCCTATTTTGGGGGTTTGTATTCAGATCCGGTAATGTCCTTTGACCGCGAGGCCAGGGTGAGGGACTACGATCTGCTTACCGGCCAGGAATTGTACCGTTTTGACGAAAGCGCGACCGGTTCAATGTCCTTGGCGTCTTCCACCTGGCGCCTGATTCTCAGCGGCCGCAGCCGGGAGCTGATGCCGGGCCTGGACGTGGTGCTCAATGCAGCGCCGGTGCTGTACAATGTCACCAATGACTACGAAAGCGAATTCCGCATGTCCGAAAACAGCAGCCCGGCGGATCCCATGCTCAGCAATGAACAAAGCGTGGTGGTCACGGATGAAGGCTGCGAACTGGGGCTGACCTTTCCCCTGCTGGGGGAGCTGTACGGGTACAGCAAGCCTGCCAGCGGGTTCGGCGTGGATACGGACCTGCGCCTGGATACGGATGTGGCGGGCGTGCACTTAACCGGCTGGGCGGGTTACTACACCCTGGGTTTCACGTATCAAGACGCGAAAAGGGATGTTGATATGCGGGAGCATTTCAGGGGCATGAACTGGTTTGTCGGCGTCCCGGTGATCGAAACCTATGACACGCAATCCCATTACAATTACGCCTGGGACGGCAGTGGCGGAGAATCCGATATCCTGGCCAGGGTGCGCGTGCAGATTCCTTTCCAGGGCTGGCGGCTGGGCCTTGGCATCGGCGGCAATATAGCCAACTCCAACTGGGAGGAAACACTGGACTGGTCTGTCAGCATGAGCCAGCGCTTCTTCCGCGACAACAGCGATCCTGCCGATGATTTTAATTACCGGATAGCCGCGCATGAAAAATACAAAATAAAATACGATACCACGGACTACAATCTGGATCTGCCGGTGGGAATCGTCATCGATGTCCTCAAAAATTTTGCCCTGCAGGTGGGCGCCCGCCATCGGATTGCCCAATCGGTCATCAACCAAAGCCGGGACATTGTGGAAACCGAGATTCCGGAAACGCTGATCACGTATGACGACGGGCTGCAGTATGGCGGGGTACAATCCCCGTGGACGAATCTCTCCGGACAAATCGGAGGCACGCCGGATGCCATGAACAGTTTTTCGCGCGTGACGGTCTCGCATTCCACGAATCTATACTACGGCATCAGCTGGTGGCCCTTTGAGCAGGTGCAGGTTGAAATGTACGGGCTGGGGTACCTCCAGGAGCTTTGGCAGTATCATGTTTCGGTCAATCTTTATTATTAAAAAAGGAGCGTGAGCATATGATCAGGAAAATAGTATGCAGTATGGTGATGCTCGGGCTCTGCGGGGGATTGGCCGTATACCTGAGCTCATGCGCCAAGCTGGCTGGTCCGCTGAGTCCGGAAACAGCGGTTTTGGCGCCCAACCAGGTGGTTTCCCACATATTACCCACCCTGGATCCGAGTGCTTTCAGCACGCCCAGCAGCGTGTCCCAACCGGCGCGTGCGCGTTTCACTGTGTCCATGGATCCGG
>JAFGIQ010000217.1 GCA_016929575.1 candidate division FCPU426 bacterium | reverse complement strand
GGCCTTTTGCACCAAGGAAGTGACGTACATCACCGGCTCTATTTTTGTAACCTTTCTTTTTTTCCGCTGGCTCTGGGAATACACCGCCCGGCCTGCGGGCGGCAATGTTTTAACCGAGCGCTTGCAGGAGCTGCTTAAAAACCGGCGTCCGCTGTGGATGTCCACGGGCATTGTTTTTGGCATCATTCTCGTGTTGTATACCACGGTTTTTTCGCATCCGCAGGGTTTTTTGGATGCATTCACCAAATCACTGTCCTACTGGCTGGGCCAGCATGAGGTCCAGCGCGGCAGCCAGCCGGTTTATTTTTACGCCGGCCTGATCCCGCTCTATGAAACCCTGGCTTTTCTCGGCAGCATCGTCGGGCTGATCTACTTCAGTTTCGTAAAAAACAGGCAGAACCGTGCCTGGCACTTTCTGGCCTATCTGATCCTGCTTGCCGCCTGGTGGCTTTTTACTGCCCAAGGCACCCAGACCTTTGGCCTGATTTTTTCCCTGCTGCTGATTGCCCTGGGAGTGGGCATGGTGGCGTATTTTTCCTTCACCAGCCAAAACCTGTTTGTTCCCTTTCTCCTGGTTTGGACCCTGGCCGCTTTTTCGGACTATTCCTTCGCCGGCGAGCGCATGCCCTGGTTGATTCTGCATCCCCTGCTGCCGATGATGCTTTTAACCGGCCATCTTTTGGGAGAATGGTGGGAACACTGGCGGAAACAGCGGGTCTGGCTTGTCACCGCCTTCATCCTGCTGGCTTCGATGATGCTGCACAATACGAGTTTGCTGAATTTTTACGTCCAAGGCGCCAATCCGGCGGAATTGCTGGTATACGTGCAATCCTCCACCGATGTCCCCCAGGTTGTCCGTCAAATCACCAACATGTCCAAACGCTTGACCGGCGGCTTGGAAATGAAGATCACCTGCGAAGATTACTGCTCCTGGCCTTTTGCCTGGTATCTGCGTGATTTTAAATTTGTAGGCTATCCCAAATACACGGCCACCCAGTCCGAGGGCAGCATCGAGGAAAACCCCGTTATCATCTCGGGAGTGGAGATGGCCGCGCCCGGGCATGACGACCGGGTGGCGGAACTGCTGGCGGAAAAATACGTTGCCCAGCGGTACAAACTGCGGGTATGGTGGGCGCCGGACAGCCGCATGTTTTTGAGCGACACCTTTGCCGGAAAAGCGCAAAAAGCCTGGAGGCTTTTCATGTACAAAGAACCGTGGAGCGGATTGGGATCATATGACATGATTGTGTATGTGCGCAAAGATGTGGCGCATTTGTATTGGAGCAACGCTGAATAAAAGCGATGACGCAGATGAGTAACACAGATTACGCAGATTGATAAAACGGATTCTAGCCATAGCAGAAGGAGGACGTGGAATGCGACAGCAGGAAAAGGTAGCCGCCATTGTATTAGGGGCCAGTATCGTGGTTTTAGGCGTCGCCATTCTCTACGGGGTGTACAGCGATAAAGCAGGGAAAGGCAGCGCCAAGCAAGGCCAGGCCGCGTCCGGCGAAGGCGACCGCGGCAAAGGGCCCGGACAGTTTTGGGATCCCCGGGGGGTGGTGGTGGATAGCAAGGGATTCGTCTATGTTGTTGACGCCGGCAACCACCGTATTCAAAAGTTTACAGCCGAAGGTGAATTTGTGGCCAAGTGGGGGGGAGAAGGGCAGGGCGACGGACAGTTTAAAACACCCGGCGGAATCGACGCGGGGCCGGACGGCAGCATATACGTGGCCGACACCTGGAACCACCGCATCCAAAAGTTTGACCCCAAAGGGCGGTTTATCAAACAGTGGCCCGGACAGGGCGGGTTTTGGGGTCCGCGGGATGTGGCAGTGGACTCCAAAGGGTTTGTCTATGTCACGGATACGGGAAACCGCCGCATTCAAAAATTCACCGCCGACGGGGAGTATGTCAAGATGTGGGGACAAAAAGGGACGGGGCCGGACGAATACGACGAGCCTTTTGGCATCAAAATCGACAACCAGGACCTGCTGTATATCTGCGACCGCCTGAATTTCCGGATCCAGGTGTGCGACGGCGACGGGCGGCCGGTGCGTTCCTGGCCGATCGACGGCTGGCAGCAAGAGCAGTTTTATATGGAACCCTACCTGGCCATAGACGACCAGCGCAACAAAGTCTATGTCACGGACCCCACCAAACACCGGGTGCATGTTTTTACCCGCGAAGGCAAATTCATCACCCATCTGCAACAGGATCCGGCCACCAATATGGCATTTAGTACACCTTTGGGCGTGGGGGTCAATAAATCAAGCGGCATGGTCTACATCACCGACATGACCGCCAATCGGCTGTATAAAATACAACCCTAGGAGGGGAAAATGGCCAAGAGCAAGAAAGTACAGGCAGCAAAAAGCCGGGGGACTTCCGGGAAAAAGACAGCAGCTGCGGCCAAAGCTGCACGCGCCGCCTCGGGCTCCAAGCGGGCCGCGGCCGCCCACACTGCCCGCATGTCACAGGCCGGCAGGGGGGCGGAGAGGAAAAAACCGGACAGCGCAGCCACGAAGAATCGCGGGTTGATTGTTTTCGGAGTCATTGTCGGGCTGGTGGTGGTCTTGGCCGTGGTCAGCAAGCTGCGGCAGGGGCCGCCAATCAAATTGTTGCCCGTAACCGTGCAACTGACTTATTCCATGGGGACCCATGAAGCCGGCCCCTTGGCTTCGCCGCGCGGCATTGCCGTGGGCCCTGACAGCAGCCTGTATGTTGCCGATTTGGGCAATCACCGGCTGGTTAAATTCGGCCCCCAAGGGGAAGTGGCGGATGTGTGGGGAAAAGAGGGACCCGCAGCGGGCGAGTTTAAGGAGCCGTCCGGAGTCGCCGTGGATCAACACGGCGATGTCTATGTGGCCGATTCCTGGAACGGCCGCATTCAAAAATTTTCAAGTGCCGGCGAATATTACGGCGAAATCTCCTCCCAAACGGGAAATTTCTACTCCCCGCGGAACGTGGCGGTGGATGCGCAAGGATTCCTGTATGTGGCGGATACGGGAAATTCCTGCGTGAAAAAATTCGACGCGGACGCCAATCTGGTCAAACGCTGGGGCGAATACGGAACCGGACGGGAACGATTCCAGGAAACCTTTGGCATCTGCCTCGGGCCGCAAAATCATGTCTATGTGGGTGATGCCGGCAACCGGCGCATCAAAGTGTATACGGCCGACGGCAAATACGTCAAAGACATCCGCGTGAAAGGCTGGCAAAGCGGGGTGGGATGGCCCATGCTGACGGTGGATAAAAACGGCACAGTCTATGCCACGGATGTTCAGCAGAACATGGTGTGGATCTACGGTGCGGACGGGAAATATCTGGGATGCTGGGGAAACAAGCCCGATAAGGAAATATTCATTTCCCCCCTGGGCATCGCCGTTGGCCCCGAGGGATCGATCTATGTCTCCAATATGAACCGCGGCGAGATCATTAAACTGGCCCCCTATCAGGTCAAGTAGGGGCAGCGGCCGGTATAAAGGCGGTACCAGTATTCCAGGAATAGGCGACGCCAAGCCTGCATCCGGTTACAGGCCTGATGTTCACCCTGGAAATGTTTCTTTAAACCTGCGGCAGGTAGGCAATACTCTTATCAGGTGAAAATGACAATGCAAAAAAAAATATGGGAAGCGCTGCGGCGCCGTCCGACGATTGTGTTATACGCGGCTATGGGCGTGTGTTTTTTACTCGGCCAAGTCTACCTCATCGGCAAACAGGATTTTCCGACGGGGGTGGGCATCACGGCCCTGGGTTTGCTGCTGTTGTTTTTGTCTTTTATCGGGGATGCCAGGCTCCTGGCCTGGCTGCAGGCCATACAGCCGACCCTGATTGGCATGGCCAAAAAACTCGAGACCATGGCCAGTGACGCCAGGGAGACCAAGGCGGACAAGCGGGTTGCGGGCACTACGGCAATATACCAAGAAGAGAAAACCAAGGAGCCTGCTGCCGCCCCCGGGGCGTGGCGTTGGTCGCTGTGGGAGATGCTGCCGGACCGGGAAATCGAATGGACAGTGTCGCGCAACCAGCTGATCCTCATGGGCGGAGTGCTGGTGGCAGTCAGCCAGCCGTTGCTGGTATTGGAAAAGTTCGTGCCGGCGCTGCTGCTGCTGTTGCCCGGCATTGGCCTGTTGGTGCAGAGCCTGCTGGTAAAAAGTGTGCTCCTGAAACTCGGGCGGGTGCATACCCTGGTGAAAAGCGCGGTTCTGGGGGCAGCAGGCCTGGGTTTGGTCGTGATCGGGCATTATTATATATGGAATTATCTGGAAGGGAATCTGACCAAGGAAATCACAGGTTTCATCTGCAATACAGTGGGCATGCTTTTACTGTATTACTTGATTCCCCGGGTAATTCCTGAAACCGCGCCTGAGCACATTCCGCCCCTGGACAGGGTTTCCGGGGAAGCCCGGGGAACCCTGGGTGTGGCGGTCAAGGCCGGGTTGGTGGCCGCGGCGCTGCTTTTGTTTTACCTGGCCGGGCGATCAGCGGGGTTGCAGCACAAAACCTTTCTGGCTTTGACCGCAATAGGACTGCTGGTCTTTTCTTTTCCCTGGAGCCGAAAGCTGGAAAAACCGGCAGAGCCGGTTTTGTTGCTGGCGCTGGGGATGAAAGCGCTGCGTCTGGCGGCTTTCGGCCTGGCGCTGTATTGGGCCTACCATGGACAAATGCTTATTCATCAGGAAAGCCTCTATCCGGGGCTGCACCGCTTTGCCCTGGCGGGCTTGGCCCTGCTGATCGCTTTGCGCGAACCCAGGCCAGGCCCGGACGCGGATCCGCTGGCCGAAAAGCCCTTCCCCTGGTATTGGGAAACCCTGGGGCTGGCGGTGGTTTTGGGCGTGGGATTTTGGCTGCGCTTTCACTTGCTCGACATCATGCCCTATGGCGTGGAGTGCGATGAAGCCGGAGCGGCCAATGAAGCCCTGGAAGTATTGGAAGGCAAGTTTCAATCCATTTTTGTGCATCCTTGCGGGCGCCAATTGTTCATGCTGCTTCCCAAAATCGTGGCCATGCATTTTTTGGGCACGGACTCCATCGGCGTGCGTTTTGCCGCCGTGGTGTGGGGTGTGGCCAATATTTTGCTCCTGTATTTGCTCGGCCGGCATTTTTACGGCCCCCGCGTCGCCTTGTTGATGGCGGCACTCTTTTCCGCTTCCCGCTGGCACATACACTTTTCGCGCTACGGCTGGAGCAACACCCTGATGATCCTGCTTATTATCGCCGGGTATTATTTTACGATCAAGGGCCTCTCCTCCCGGCGCAAGTCCCATTTTTTCTGGGCCGGCGTCGCCTTTTCCTTATGCGTGCAAACCGAGACCGCAGCCCGGCTCATACCCATCATCTGTTTTTTTCTCATGGCGTACCTGGCGCTGACCTACCGCCATTTTTTCACACGCTATTGGCGGCAGTTGCTGTCCCTGGCATTGGGAGTGTGGATAGCCGGGGCGGGCATCTATATCTTTTGGATAAAAAAACCGCACAAGCTGCTCCGGCGCGTGCATGAAGTGTCGATTTTTTCAGACGATGCCAATGCCCCCAAGGGGGATGTGCTTAAGGGGTTTCTTGCCAGCACCAAGCTGAGCCTGACCCAGTTGAATTGGCACGGCGACTACCGCCACCGTCACAACGGCGGCATGTCCGGCGAGCCTGTGGCCGACCAGTGGACCGCGATCTTGTTTGTCCTGGGATTTGCCTATTCCCTGTATTACTGGAAACGGCTGCGATATTTTTTCCCCCTGCTGTTGTTTTTCGGCTTCATGAGCGCCTCGGTTTTTTCCCTGGAAGCGCCCCAGTCCCACCGCGCTTTCGGCGCCATCCCCGCGATCTTTCTCTTTATCGGCGCGTTTTTGGACCGCAGCCGCAGGCTGCTCAAGGAAACCCTGGGGCGGCCCGGTGTATGGGCCGGGGCCGCGGTCATGCTGGTATTGCTGGCGCCCATCACCAAGATCAATTTTCAAAAATATATAGACGCCTTCCCGGCTTTTGACACCAATTGCACGGCGGCGGCCAAACTGATGGGCCGCCAGTGGAAGCAGGCCTACCATTATGTCATGTCGGCCTATCTCTGGATGGGGCATCCGCCTTTCTTATTGTATGCGCGCGGGGTGGAAGGGCAATTTTACTACCAGCCTTCGGAAATCGTGCCTGTGCGCCGTCCGCAGGAACAGGATGTCCTTTATACCTTCATTCTGGAATACCCGCCGCTTCTGCCCCTGGTGCAGTGGTTTTATCCCAACGGCCGTTATTATGAGGAAAGCCACCCCAAATACGGATTGCAGTACCAGGCCTGGGGCGTTAAAAAAGAGGAGATTATGCGCACCCGCGGGCTGACGGTTTCCTACTGGAAAAACACCGACTGGCAGGGCCGGCCCGCCTTGGTCCGCCATGACCCGGCCAACCTGCAGCGCGCCTTTACCCCGTCCAACTGGCCGTTTGCGGGCGCGGGGTCTGCTGCCTGGGAGGGGACCATTTTCATTCCCCGCGAGGGCGAGTACACCTTTTATTGCTATGCCTGGGATTACCTGCAAATACAGATAGGCCGGCGGGTGTCATTGGAGGCGGCGGACAAACAGGAGACGCGCCAGACCATATGGATGGCCGGCGGACTGCACACCTTCCGGGCGCGGGCCAGGTATTTAAGGCCCGGCAGCCAGATTCTGTTCGCCTGGAGCTGCAAAGAGGACTCCCGCTACTACCTGCACAACAGCCCTTATCAAAAAATGTTTTTTAAAGCAGCAGTGCCGGAAACCCATCTTTTCACCTATGCCCGGCCTGTCGGCCTTTTGGAGACATTGTATGCCAATGCCAAGTGGGAAGGCGCGGCCATCCGGCAGGCCGTGGAGCCGGTGCCGTTTTTCATGTGGCACGGCACGCCGCACGGGTTTGCCCCGCCCTTGTCCGCCGATTGGCGGGGATGGATTGACATCAAGCAGCCGGGGTCATACCGTTTTGAAATGCATCACGGCGGTTTTGGCGAGCTGGTGATTGACGGCCAAACCGTGGTGCGCAACGGCGTCTCCCCGGTTGGCAACCGCCAGGATCGTCCGACCAATCCCATACCGCTTTCAGCGGGCAGGCATAAAATATTCCTGCGCTGGTCTGCGAACAACGGCTGGGTTTTTAAATTCTGGTGGACCACCCCGGCG
>JAFGIQ010000216.1 GCA_016929575.1 candidate division FCPU426 bacterium | reverse complement strand
GTATTGCTACTTTTTCGCTGCCGAGGCCGCCTACCCCATGGCGGCCGTCCGGCGAAGGCCCAGCCCAAACATCCGTTTGCCATCAGTCTTTCAGAGGTTTCAAATTGTAAATCATTGCGGTCCAAATTACGCGAATACTGCCGAAGGCGTCCTTGTCCTTCCGATAATTTATCCGGTCAGGGCAGCCGGGTTTCCTGCTGGCGCCCATATATTAATAATTATCGCGTCTTTCCAAATCCTCATTTGGACACCTGTGGTTGTAAATATAAAGATGTTATGGGGGATTCAGGTTGACAAGCGGATTCAGCGATTTTATAATCTCTCCAATTATGCAACGGGGGATTTCCTTAAAAGTCTTGAAATAAAAGCTTTTTATTACATCTCTAGGAGGCTTGAACAGTGGCGGGCATTTTAATCTGGTGGGTGCTGATCAGCGTTATCGGCCTGATGGCCATGCCAATGACGCTGAAAATGTTCGAGTTTCTTCCTGACCGGGGATATGGTTTTGCCAAACCCGTGGGATTGCTTTTGCTTGGTTTTTTGGTATGGATTTTTGGGTTTTTCCAATTTTCACTGTTGAGCATCCTCTTGGTTTTTATCCTTTTATCAGGATTTTCCTACTGGCTGTGGAAAAAAAATCAAACAGAGATGATGGTTTTTATACAGGAGCGGTGGGGGCATATTCTGGTGGTGGAACTCTTTTTCACGGCCCTGTTTTTTCTTTTCATCTTCTTCCGCATGTACAATCCCGATATTGTAGGAACGGAAAAATTCATGGACATGGCTTTTATGAACGCCATGACCCGGGCCGATGCTTTCCCGCCGTATGATCCGTGGCTTTCAGGCCGCGGCTTTTTCATCAGTTATTATTATTTTGGATATCTGTGGATGAGCATCTTAACCAAAGTGTCGGGGGTGGCGCCGGCGGTCGGCTTCAACCTGTCCCTGGCTTTGCTGTTTGCTTTGTCCGGCGTCAGTACGTTTACGGTGATTTATAATCTTACCCGCCGTCTTTCCCTGAGCCTGGGAGGATGGGCCGCCATTTATTTGCTGGGAAATCTGGATGGTTTTCGGCAGGTGCTGGTGACCAAGTCCGTTGAAAATTTTAATTGGTGGACTCCTTCGCGCGTTATTCCGGACACCATCAACGAGTTTCCTTTTTTTTCCTATCTTCTGGGCGACATGCATCCCCATATGCTCGCCGTCCCGGTTTTTATGGCGGTTTTAGGCATGGCCCTCAACCATCTCAAATCGTGGCAGCGGGAGGTTTCCATAAAAGCACCGGACCAGTTGGGACGGGTTGTCTTGTGGGGGTTGGCCATCGGGTCCCTCGGATTCATCAACAGCTGGGATCTGCCGACCACTTTTTTTATTGCCGTGCTGGCCATCGTATGGCAGCAATACCGGCAGCGCCCAAATATCGCCGCGCTGCCGTGGACACAAATGCTGTCCCTGGCGGGCGTCATGCTCGGCATGATGTTTGTTCCCTATATTCCGTTTTACATCCACTTTCACAGCCAGGCCAAGGGTATTGCCTGGACCACGCAAAACACCCGCATAGGCGATTTTTTACTGATCTTTGGCCTGTTTGTCTTTTTGATTCTCACCTTTTTAGCGGCGCGCTATCATCACTGGTTTATCACCCTGCTTGCCGGCGAACAACCCAAAAAAGCCGGGAAGGAAAAGCAGGCCGTGGCCCAGCATTGCCCGCGCTGCGGAGGCTCCATCCGCGAAGGCAAGCGGATCTGCGGCAAGTGCGGGTACCGCCTGGCGGCCGCCGAAGGTCCGACGGATGAAACCGGCCCTTTCATCAGGCCCCTGGCGGAGTTGCCCGGGTGGTTGCGGGATTATTTCTATTTTATCCTGCAACCCGCGGTTGTCTGGCGGCAGGGAAAAGGACGCCTGGGCGCTTTGTACCTGGGTCTGGCCTTGCTGGTTTTGACCGCAGCCGTGCTTTTAAAAATAATTTTTTTCTCCGCGGAGGGCAATCCGCAACCGTATCTCCTGGGTCTGGCCATCCTCTTTATTTTTGCGGTTTTCGCGCTCTTGGCCGCAAAGATTGACAATCCCGAGACCATGTTTACCCTCATGCTGCTGCTGACCGCCGGCCTGTTGATTTTCGGCTGTGAAACGCTGCACATCAACGACACCTTCACCCCGCCCTTGGACCGCATGAACACGGTGTTCAAATTTTACTATCAGTGCTGGTTTCTCCTGGGCCTGGCCTCGGTGTATGGCATCTACTGGACCTTTACCCATTCCCTGCGCAGCGCCAACCTGAAAGTGGCCTGGATGATTCCCGTGGTGATGCTGGTGGCCGCTTCCCTGGTGTACCCGTATGCCTCGACCATGGTTAAAACCAATCACTTCAGCAATGTGACCACCCTGGACGGCTCCTATTATTTGAAAAACATTTACCCTGCCGACCGGGCGGGCATCGAATGGTTGCGGACCAATGTCAAGGGACGGCCCGTGGTGTTGGAAGCGACGGGCGGGGAGTACACGGATTTTGCCCGGGTCTCCACCTTCACCGGATTGCCGACCGTCCTGGGGTGGGGCGGGCACGAGCTGCAATGGCGCGGCAATTATGACGAGCCGTCGAAAAGAATACCGGACATTGACACGCTTTACGGCTCTGCGGATACAGCCGCCGTCCGTGCTTTGCTGGATAAATATGATATTATGTTCGTGTTTGTAGGCACGCTGGAGCGGCAGAAATATCCCGAAGCCGATCTTGATAAATTTGCGCAATTCATGGATATAGCCTACGAACATCCGGGCGGAGTGCGCATCTACCGCCGGCGGTAAAGAGCATACCCGGGGGTGGAGCGGGTTGGCACCCCTTGACCCGACAAGGAGGAAAAGGTGAATTGCCCAAAGTGCGGAGCCGACAATCCGGCGTCTAATATTTTTTGCGATACCTGCGGGGTGAAACTGGTCAAGAAAGAAAAGAAGAAAGCGCACGCCTCCGAGGCTGCCAGGGAGGAGAAGATTGGCGTGGCTGCGCCGGCGGCCGCCCCCCAACTCTTTGCGGAGGCACCCCAGCCAGTAAAAGGCGCAAACCTCCCGGACTGGCTTACCTGGGAAAATCTCTTGTGGCTGATCATTTTTATGGTTGGGGCATTTCTGTTGTTTTACCGCCTGGGGGAAAAACCCCTGCATCACGACGAAAGCCTCCATGCCTTCTATTCCTGGGAACTTTTTAAAGGGAAGGGGTATGCCTACAATCCCATGATGCACGGCCCTTTTCTCTTTCATGCCAACGCGCTGATCTATTATCTGTTTGGAGCTTCTGATTATACCTGCCGGATCGTGCCGGCGCTGACCGCCATGCTGACGCTTTGGCTGGTGTATCTGTTGCGGCCGTATCTGGGGCGGGCAGGGGCGCTGTTCACGGGCGGCATGATAGCCATCTCGCCCTCCTTCACCTATTTCGGCCGTTTTATCAGGAATGACATCTTTATTTGCGCCTTCAATTTGATGATGGTGTACGGTCTTTTCCGCTGGCTGGAGACCAAACGCGCCAAGTATTTGT
>JAFGIQ010000019.1 GCA_016929575.1 candidate division FCPU426 bacterium | reverse complement strand
GTGCTACTTTTTCGCTGCCGAGGCCGCCCGCCCGCTGGCGGCCGTCCGGCGAATGCCCATCCCAAACACCCGGTGGTAATCGGCATTTTCAGGGCATTCATAACGCTACTCCTCTCAGGTCACAAAGTGAGGCCGGAGATTTCGCGGTGGCATATTAAGTATTGTGCCTCCGGGCTAAACCGGCGATAAATATGCTTATCTCCAACAACACCCACAGCGGCAGGGCCAGCATAATCTGCGAGAAAACATCAGGCGGCGTCAGCAGGGCGGCCGCAATAAACACCAGCACCACCCCCAACCGGCGCTGTTTTTTCAATGCAGCCGGATCCACGAGGCCAAAACGGGACAAGAAAAAAACCACCAGCGGCAGTTCAAACATCAGTCCGAAAACCAGGAGCATCCAGATGAAAAATGACAAATAGGCGCTGATGGAAATCATGGGGGTCAGGACTGGTATGCCCTGGTTTAGAAAAAATCGCATACTAACCGGCACAATGACCAGATAGGCAAAAAAAACCCCCAGCAAAAACATGGCTACGGACAATGGCAGAAAAATCAGGAGGTTTGTTTTCTCCCGCCTGGTTAAAGCACCGGCTAGAAAAGCCCAAAGGTGGTAGAAGGTCACAGGCAGCGAAAGGAGGAAGCCGGTGAAAAGCGCCACTCTGACTTTAACTAAAAAGGCTTCGTAGGGTTTGATGAAAACAAGCTCTGTGACAGTGGAGGTCAAGAAGACTATTATTTCGTCTGCAAAAACGTATGCGGCCAATGCGCCCAGGATCAAGCAAAAACCCGCCCAGAATATCCGGCGCCGCAATTCTTCCACATGTTCCAGGAAATCCATGCGTTTGCCGGACCGGGCGCGGCCTTGAAAGAGGCGCTTACTTTTTTTTGTGTTTTTTTCCCGTTTCAACATCCGCAATGGTTTCCTTGAACTCCCCGGCTTCCTTTTTGAACAATTTCATCCCTTGGCCCAAGGCCCGGCCGATCTCGGGAAGTTTCTTGGCGCCGAACAGCAGTATAACGACGAGTAAAATGACTAAAAGTTCAGGCAATCCCAAACCAAACATAGACTCCTCCCCTGTTCGTTTCCAGTTATTTTAGCAGCGGCGCATGCCGGAACAAAGCGATTTTTAACTTTTGACACAAACGTTTTTAATAATTTTCTCTAGCATAATATGCTTCGGGAAATCATAATACCAGCAGAAATATTGTAGTTCGGATTGATTCTTAATAATTGACACAATTTTACAGGACTGCTACATTTAAGGCAAATGAATAACAGCTTATTCTAAACGGGATTTTCCAAGACCTTATGCAGCCATATTTTAAAAAACCCCATATTGAATTGCTTAATTATCTTCTCACCGCCTCCTTTGCGATCGCTGGTTTTGTGCTCATCGCTTATTGGCTTCACCTTGAACCCTCCATGGAGGTTCGCCTGAGGATTGCACCTCCCCAGGATAAATTGGCGCAGACTTTGGCTGTCCAGAAGATAAATATTAAAGGCACTTTCACCAAATATAGCGGTGTGGCGGCAAAAATTGCCGACACCTGGAGCGGTTTTCGCGGCGAATTCTATGACAACATCGTCCATCAACCCCTCCCCTTGCGTTCTATTTTGTCCGAGTCCGCTTTGCCGGTTTTGTGGTCGCAACCGCTGGGCGCAGGGTATGCAGGTCCTGCAGTCCGCAATGGTTGTGTATACGTGTTGGACTATGACAAAGAACAGCAAAGCGATGCCCTGCGGTGTTTTTCCCTGGCTACCGGCGAAGAAATCTGGCGGCGGGCCTATCGCATTTCGATCAAGCGCAATCACGGCATGTCCAGGACTGTGCCGGCAGTTTCGGATAAGTATGTGGTGACCATGGGGCCCAAATGCCAGGTCCTGTGTGCGAATGCGCTCACCGGCGACTTCAAATGGGGGCTGGATCTGCCAGTGCAATATGGCACTGAGGTGCCATTATGGTACACAGGCCAATGCCCGGTCATAGACGGGTCCATGGCCGTGCTGGCGCCAGGCGGCAAGGCCCTGATGATCGGGGTGGATTTGGAAACCGGAAATCCGGTCTGGGAAACGCCGAATCCGGAAAACTTTAAAATGTCCCATTCTTCGATTATTCCCATGACTTTTTTCCAGCAGAAGATGTACGTCTACTGCGCACTCGGCGCCATGGTCGGGATTGCCGCTGCCGGACCGGACAAGGGAAAAATCATTTGGCAAACCAAAGACTGGAACCATTCGGTCATCAGCCCTTCCCCGGTTCAGGTTCCCGGAAACCGGATCTTTGTCACAGCCGGATACGGCGGCGGCAGCAGAGTTTTTCAGGTGTCCAAATCAGACAAAGGTTTTTCAATTCGCAGCGTGCTGCAGTTGGACAAAGAAGTGTTTGCCTGCGAACAGCATACGCCTATATACTATGAAGGCCATTTGTACAGCGTCTTGCCCAATGACGCAGGCGAAAACAGCCGCCAACTGGTATGTATGACGCCTGAAGGAAAAATCAAATGGCGCAGCGGCCGGGACCACCGCTTTGGTTTGGGCCCTTTCGTCATCGCGGACAACAAAATCTTCGTGCTGGATGATCACGGTGTTCTGACAGTTGTTCAAGCCGACGCCGATGGATACAAACAGCTGAGCCAGGTCAAAGTGCTGCAGGGCCGCGAATCCTGGGCGCCGATTGCCCCGGCCGGCACGAAAATGATTTTACGCGATTTTGAAGAAATGATTTGCCTGGAAATGAAACAATAAATGGCAGGGGCGTATTGCCATACGCCCCTGCGGAAATACGGTAATTCACATGAAAATGACCAGGAAACAATTTCTGCAAACGCTGCTGGCAGGCAGCCTGGCCGCAGTCGCCGGCAAAATCACGGGGTGTAAAAACGCCAAACCCGTCCCGCCCGCTGAAAACCCCTATGCCTATGATATCAGCCAATTTAAAAAAGTCCCCCCCACCCGGATCACCCACCAGGAACTCGACCCCATTCCCTTTCAAAACGACCCGCCCAAATGCCTTGCCCTGACTGCTGACAATACCCTGCTGGTCGCTGCCGGGCAAAATCTATATTTGTATGACTCCCTGCTCAAAAAACGTTCCTTTTTTTCATTGCCGCAAGAACCCCAGAGCATTGCCGCCCTTTCAGCGGATGCCATTCATGTGGCCTACCGGGACTCCATTCAAGTGTACACCGGCCGGGGCAAGCTCTTGCGCACCTGGAGTCCCCTGGGGGAAAGCGCTTTCATTACCGGCTTGGCTGTCGGTGAAAACCATGTGGTCGCCGCTGATTACGGCAACAAGCGGCTCTGGCTTTTTGATCGGCAGGGAAACCTGAAGCGTTTCATTGGCATAAAAAGCGGCCATCGCCATGCCGCGGGCTTCCAAATTCCCAGTCCGTATTTTGACGTGCATTTTGGCAGGGATAATTCCATTTGGGTGGTGAACTCCGGCCTGCACAGATTGGAAAACTATGCGCTCAACGGCACCTTGAAGTCTTTTTGGGGCAAACCCGGCATGGCCCTAGAGGGTTTTTCCGGCTGCTGCAATCCGACCTACTTTGCCATATTGCGAAACGGGGATTTTGTCACGGTTGAGAAAGGCCTGGTGCGCATTAAAACCTATTCGCCAACCGGATCTTTCACCGGTGTGGTGGCGCCGCCGGATGCTTTCCAAGACGGCCTGACCGGGGTGGATCTGGCCGCGGATTCCGCAGGCAGAATTTATGCGGTCGACCGGTTTAAAAAACAGGTGAGGATATTTGTGGAAAAATAAAAACAAACAGCATTATGCGCAGATTGCGCAGATGGTAGCTGCGATGGTTGAATAAACGGCATACAAATAATCAATTGCCTTGGTTTTCGTTGCCCACTATCCGCGCAAACCGCGGATAGATCTTATGATGCTGAGATGAGACTGCTACGATGAAAAAGAAAAATACCAACTTAACCCGGCGGGAGTTCATCAAGGACCTGTTCCACAAGCTGCTGCTTTTGCTGCTGGGCTCCTTTGTCGTCTCCCGTTTTTTCAAATCCGCGGCTGCCGGCTATGTCTGGCAGATCGATCCCAAAAAATGCGTCAAATGCGGCCGCTGCGCCACTGCCTGTGTCCTCACGCCCTCGGCGGTAAAATGCGTGCACGCCTTTGAAATCTGCGGATACTGCAACCTCTGCTTCGGATATTTTCAACCCGGCGCCCTCAGGCTCACCGCGGATGCGGAAAACCAGCTTTGTCCCACCGGCGCATTGCAGCGCCGGTTTGTGGAGGATCCTTTCTTCGAATATACCATCAATGAAGCGCTCTGCATCGGCTGCGGCAAGTGCGTCAAAGGCTGCAATTTGTTTGGCAATGGTTCGCTCTATCTGCAGGTTCGCCACGATCGCTGCAAGCATTGCAATGAGTGCTCGATTGCCAGGGTCTGTGCCGGCCGCGCCTTTGTCAGGACCCCTGCCCGCAAGGCCACCTTCAAAAATGCGTAAATTCCGTCTGCTGGTCCTCATCCTGGTTCTGGCTGCACCCGGCTGGCCGGCTGTTGCCACTGCTGCGGAAGAGCGTTTCCCCGCGCCTGAATTTGAAACCCAGTATGAAATACCCACGCCCGCGCACCCTCATCCGCGGCAGGACTTTTTCGAATATCTGGACATTGCCGTACTACTGGCTGCTTTGGGGTTGGCAGCGTTTTTTGCCATTAAAAAACGCTCCCGCCTCGGCCTGTTTTCACTGACCTTTTTCTCCATTCTCTATTTTGGTTTTTTTCGCCACGGCTGCATCTGCCCGGTTGGCGCCCTGCAAAACGTGATTTTTTCTTTTTCCGGAGACTATCTGCTTCCTCTCGGTGTTATTCTGTTTTTTGCACTGCCATTGCTGTTTGCCCTGTTTTTCGGGCGTGTGTTCTGCGCCTCGGTTTGTCCCTTGGGCGCCCTCCAGGAAGCCGTGATCTACAAACCCATCCGCCTTCCCCAGCCGATCAAACATGTCCTGGGTCTTATTCCTTATCTTTATCTCGGCCTGGCTGTTTTATTCGCGTCCACCGGCAGCGGGTTTGTCATCTGCCGTTTTGACCCTTTCGTCGGTTTCTACCGTTTGTCCGCCACGCCTTTCATGCTGCTGTTGGGGCTGGGATTGTTGCTCACCGGCATTTTTATCGCCCGTCCGTATTGCCGGTTTTTCTGTCCCTATGGCGTGTTGCTGGGCATCTTCTCTTTTTTCGCGAAAAAACACCTGTCCATCACACCCAAAGAATGCATCCACTGCCGCCTGTGCGAAAACGCCTGCCCGGTGGATGCCATCAACCCGCCCTCCCCCAGGCTGTATAAAACCAGCAAAGCGCAACAGATAAAACACTTCGGCATTTTTCTCGCCTTTGTTCCGCTGATTCTGGCAACATCGGGATTTGGTTTTTCAAGGCTCACGGATGTCCTGGCCCGCCAGGACCGGATGGTCAGCCTGGCTGAAAGGATTCATCAGGAAGAAACCAATGTTGCCACCGGCAACACGCTTGACAGTGACGCCTTTCGCCAGGAGCAAACCCGGGTCGAAGACCTCTACCGGCAGGCTGCGCGCATCCGCCACAAATTTTACATAGGCTTGTGGGTGTTCGGCCTATTTTTTGGCCTGGTCATCTCCTTGAAAATTATTGTGCTGATGCAGCGGCCCGGGCGCACAGACTATACGCCGGACCGTTTTCACTGCATCAGCTGCGGCCGGTGCATGGAATACTGCCCTGTCCAATCCGATGGAAGCGTAACGGAGACATGAACACTCTGCAACTGCCCGAAGAAAAGAGACAGCGCTTGCTCCCCTTTTACCTGCTGGTCCGCAATCTCGCTGTAGTAAGCGGTTGTTTCAGCTCAGCGGTATTCATCATTCTTGTTTTAAGTTTTTGGCAATTCAACGCCGCGGACCCCATCAACGACCCGCACCTCCCCAAACTGATCGAACAGATTCAGGCAGGCAACAATGACCCGGCGTTTCTGGATTCGGTCCGGGCCTACGATCAGCTGATACGTAAAGCGCATTTTACGGCACTGGCCTTCACCCGTTTCGGCGCTTATCTGCTGTTGGGCGGGATTTCCCTGTTTTTACTCTTTCTCAAACTCGCATTTGAGCTGCACCGCCAGTTGCCCAGGCCGGATAAATTTACAGAGCCTGAAGAGAATCAGGCAAAAACCAGGGTGCTGCAATATGTAATCCTGGGATTTTCGTTCATGCTTGTACTGTCTGCTTTCCTACTGCCGTATTTTTTTTCCGCGCCCTGGTTCATGCCAGCTCAAAAGAAGCAAGCGCGGCCGGTTGTTCCCCTGCCGGCTGAGGCAACCTGGCGCCGCAACTGGCCCGCGTTTCGCGGTTATCACGGTTTGGGCATTGCGCCAACACAGAATCCGCCCCTGGATTGGGATGCCAACAGCAATAAAAACATCCTCTGGAAAACGAAAATCCCCAAACCCGGATTCAATTCCCCCCTTGTCTGGGAAGATCGCGTCTTTCTCAGCGGCGCAGACCAAGAGAGCCGCACGGTGTTTTGTTTTGACGCGGCCACCGGCAATCTGCGGTGGCAAAAAAGCACCTCTGCCGGCAGTGCGATCACTCTACCCAAAGTGTCCGAAGACACCGGCCTGGCTGCCCCCACCATGGCCACGGACGGCCGGTTCGTGTCCGCCATTTTCGCCACCGGCGAGCTGCTGACCTTGAGCCTGCAGGGAGAGGTGCAGTGGGAGAAAAAACTACCCAGGCCGGACAACCACTATGGACACGCCTCCTCCTTGATCACTTATCAAGGCATCTTGCTGGTCCAGTATGACTCTGCCCAAAACGCCAAACTCATGGCTTTTGACCTTCAGACCGGCCGGAAGCTGTGGGAAAAGAAGCGCCAGGTGGAGATCTCCTGGACTTCCCCCATCATTGCTCCCACGGCCGCCGGCGACCAGCTGATTTTAACCGCCACCCCGCTGGTTGTTTCCTACCAGCCAGGCACGGGCAAGGTCCTGTGGCAGCTGGAGGAGGTGATCGGCGGCGAGATCGGCCCGTCGCCGGCCTTTGACCAGGACCTGCTGTTTTTCATCAACCAGTACTCGCGCCTGGCCTGTGTGGATGTCGCCCGGCAACAAATCAAGTGGGAGACTGACCACAACCTTTCGGACATTCCCAGCCCCGTGGCCTCCCAGGGATATCTCATTGTGCCCACCAGTTTCGGCAAAATCACCTGCTACGACGGTGCTTCCGGGGCAGTGCACTGGGAGCACCGCTTTGAAACCGGATTCCATGCCTCGCCGATTATTTGCGGGGACAAAGTATATGCCCTGGATACGTCAGGCATCATGAGAATATTCAAGCTTGAACGCACGTTTATCGGCCTGGCAAACCCCCGCATAGCCGAAGCCTGCGCGGCCACACCGGCTTTTGTGGATCAGCGCATTTTTATCCGCGGGGACAATCATCTTTATTGCATTGGCAGCAGGCAACCATGAACCAGGCAACTGTTGACCGCGCACAGATTCAAGCCATGGTCAAAACCATCGGCCGCAGCCGGCAACAACTGGTCCCCCTGTTGCACGCTATTCATGACACCTACCACTACCTGCCCGCAGCAGCCCTGCAGTGCCTGAGCGAACTCACGGATATTCCGCCGGCTGCCATTATGGGGGTGGCGACTTTTTACACCCAATTCAGACTTACCCCCGCCGGCAAACATCTGCTCAAAGTCTGCATCGGCACGGCCTGCCATGTAAAAGGGGCGGAAAAATTGCATGATGACATCAGGCGGTATCTGCGGATTCCTGAAAACGGGGACACGGATCCGGAGCGTTTGTTCACCGTCACCAAAGTGGCCTGTCTGGGCTGTTGCATGCTGGCTCCGGCCGTCCAAATCGATCATTTGACCTACGGCCCCATGACCTCCAAATCCATCGGCTACATGCTCTACGATTTTTTACAGGGATATGCGGCGGCGCCGCCGCGTCCGGGAAGCAAGCTTGCCCACGACCAGCCTGCTGCCACCATGAAGATCTGCCTGTGCTCCAGCTGTGCGGCGGCCGGATCCGAACACATTCACGCTTTTTTGCACAAACGCATTCTCCGCGAAAAACTGCCGGTCACCCTCAAGACCGTCGGCTGCACCGGCGCGTCTTTTCAGGCGCCCTTGCTTGAAATCGAAACAGCAGATCATCAATCCTTCCGTTACGGGCGGGTGCAAGAAGAAAATGTGGAAGCCATTCTTACCGCCCATTTCAAACCCAAAAACCTGCTGGGACAAATCCGGCACAGCGCCTTTACCTTGCTGGAAAGAATCATCGAAGACGAGGCGCCGTCACCGGTCACGCGCTACTTGTCCCCGGTCCGGGACAGCGCCACAGACCATTTCCTCTCCTGCCAAAAGCGCCTTGCCACCCAGCACAGCGGCCAGCTGGATCCCTTAAACCTTGACGAGTACCTTGCCCAGCGCGGGTTTGAGGCAATGCAAAACTGCCGGCGTTTCAATTCCCCCGCGGCTGTCATCGAGGCCTTGCGCGCCAGCGGCCTGCGCGGACGCGGCGGCGCGGGTTATCCGACTTACCTTAAGTGGCGTGAAGTTAGCACTGCCCAAGCGGGGGACAAGTATATTATTTGCAACGGCGATGAAGGCGATCCCGGCGCTTTTATGGACCGCATGTTGATGGAGTCATTTCCTTTCCGGGTATTGGAAGGCATGGCCATTGCCGCTTTTGCCTGCAACATTCAAAACGGCTTTATTTTTTTACGGGCCGAATACCCCCTGGCCATTGCGCGCATGCAAAAAGCCATCCGCCTATGCGAGGAAAAAAACCTGCTGGCAGGCCTTTCCCTGGAGCTTGTGGTCAGCGCCGGCGCCTTTGTCTGCGGGGAAGAAACCGCCATGATCGCAGCCATTGAAGGCCGGCGCGGCAATCCCCGCTTCCGCCCTCCCTACCCTGCGCAGCAGGGCGTATGGCAGAAACCCACCTTGATCAATAATGTGGAAACCTTTGCCCTTGTTCCCTGGATCCTGCTCAATGGGGCCTCCGCCTTTTCGGCCTTGGGGACTTCGCCAAGTCCGGGCACCAAGACTTTCGCCCTGGCCGGCAAGGTTCAAAACGGCGGCTTGATCGAGGTGGAAATGGGAACCACACTGCGGGACATCATTTTCAAAATCGGCGGCGGCATCAGGGAAAACAAAGCGTTGAAAGCCGTGCAAATCGGCGGACCTGCGGGCGGCTGCATCCCGGCCGCAATGCTGGACACCCCCGTGGATTTCGAGGCGCTTAAATATTCCGGCGCCATCATGGGCTCGGGCGGCATGATCGTTTTGGACGAGGACGACTGCATGGTGGATATTGCCAAATATTTCATGCGGTTTACGCAAAACGAATCCTGCGGCAAATGCACCTTTTGCCGCGTCGGCACCATGCGCCTATTGGAAATCCTGGAAAAGCTCACCAGCAAAGAAGGACGCCCCTTTCACCTGGCCCAATTAAAGAAATTGGCCCGCGAGGTCCAAGCCAGCAGCCTGTGCGGATTGGGACGCGCGGCCCCCAATCCGGTCTTGTCCGCCCTTCGTCATTTTGAGCATGAATTCATCGCGCACAGCGAAGGCCGCTGTCCGGCCAAAAAATGCGCTGCCCTCATCACCTATCGCATTACCGACAGCTGTATTGGCTGCACCAAGTGCGCGCAAAATTGCCCGGCCGATGCCATCGCAGCCAGGCCGTACCAGCAGCAGGAAATTGACCAAAACCTGTGCACCAAATGCGATGTCTGCAGGCAGGTCTGCCCGCAGAAAGCGGTGGTCAGGGAATGAAAAAACGCAAAGCGGATTGGTTTTTCAATCCGCAAATAAACCGGAGCATCAAAAAACAATGATCACCCTTACCATCGACAACCAGCACATCACGGTCGAGCCCGGCACCACCCTGCTGGCTACTGCGCAGCGCCTGGGCATTGCTATCCCGACCTTGTGTTTTTTATCCGGGACCGCCCCTTTCAGTTCCTGCATGGTTTGCCTGGTGGCAGTCTCCGGGCAACCCCATCTGATCCCCTCTTGCACAGCCCTGGCTGAGGAGGGGATGGTTGTCCAGACCAATACTCCGGAAGTACTGGCAGCCAGAAAGAATGCTGTTGCACTCTTGCTCAGCGAGCACACCGGCGACTGCCTGGCACCATGTCAGAGAGCCTGTCCGCACAACCTCAACATCCCGATGCTGATTCGCCACCTTCAAAAGCAGGATTTCAATGCCGCCCTTGAGACCCTGGCCCAGGCAGCTGATCCCGCGGATTTATCACTGTGTGAAAGGTGCAGGAAACCATGCGAAACTGTCTGCCGCCGGCACCTGCAGGATGAGGCTGTTGCCATTGCCGACCTTATCAAAGCAGCCCAGGCATTCGCTGTCCGAAAACCCGCACCTCCCCGCATGCCTGCGGGCCCTAAAAAGCCTGCAAGGTTCTGCTCGGTCATACGCCAGATCCGTCCTGAGGAAGTCGCGGTTTTTTCACGGCAGGCTTCGCCCCGGGCGAGGGTGCAGCCGCGGCATCCATCCGCGGGATTCACCCCTGAGCAGGCTGTGCAGGAAAGCTTCCGCTGCCTGCACTGCGATTGCAGAAAACAAGACAGCTGTCAACTGCGGGACCGTGCAGACCAGCTCGAGGCCAGGCAAATGACCTTTGCCGGCGCAAGGCCTCCCTATGCGCAGCAGGTTGCGGCGGCATATCTTTATGAACCCGGCAAATGCATCAAATGCGGCATCTGTGTTGGTGTCTGCGAACAAGCGGGCGTGCCCGCGGGATTTACTTTTATTCATCGCGGTTTCAATACGAAAATAACCGTGCCCTTTGACCGTTTTGAAAACCAGGAGTTGGACGCCGTATTGCAGGTCTGCATTGACCTCTGCCCTACCGGCGCGTTGTGCCGGAATGACCAATAATATTTGTAGGGGCGTATGGGAATACGCCTCTACCAAGGTGGTCCCCATGTTCAAATCATTGGCCATTTTTTCCATTTTATTCTGCCTCGGAACTCCCCTGATCGCCGGCTGCCGAAACAGCGGGCACCCGGATCAGAACAGCGCGTCCGTCGTTCCTTCAGGGGGCCCCGCGCCAACCGTTATAACCGACTGGCCCGTCTTCCGTGGCGACCCCCAGTTGACCGGCAATACCAAATCCCGGTTCCCGGATGCTGTCAAGTTGTTGTGGAGCTTTCAGACCAAAGACAGCATCAAATCCTCGCCGGTGGTCGCCGAATCAACGGTGTTCATCGGTTCAAACGACGCTTCCCTCTATGCCTTGGACCTTGCCACCGGCGCGCAACGCTGGACTTATCAAACCAACAAGGCCGTTGAAGCACCCCCCTTATATTTTAACGGCGCTGTTTTCGTCCCCTCCACGGACGGCATCCTGTATGCATTGCGCGCGAAGGACGGCACCCTGCTTTGGAAACACAGCACGGCTGGACCCCTTATGGGGTCGGCCAATATCGTTTTTATCAAAAATGAGCCCTTTCTTATCACGGGCAGCTATGACAATTCACTCTACTGTCTCAACCTTCAAACCGGGAGCATGGTGTGGAATTATCCGACCGAGAATTTCATCAACGGCGCCCCCTCTGTTTATTTTGACATCATCGTCTTCGGGGGTTGCGACAGTCATTTCCATCTGGTCTCCGCCCAAAGCGGCAAAAAACTCGCTTCCCTGGATATCGGTTCCTATGTCGCCGGATCGGCCGCCATTGCCGGATCCTTGGCAATCATCGGCAATTATGCCGGCGTTTTGACCGGCATTGATTTGACCAAGCGAAAGATCCGCTGGACCTATGACCTGGACGGCAGTGCGATTTTCTCCTCCCCGGCAGCCAACACTTCCACGGTGGTGGTGGGCGCCAGGGATAAAAAGCTCCATTGCTTTGATCCGGCCACAGGCCTAAAACGCTGGTCCTTTCCCACCCGGGGAGATGTGGACAGCTCTCCGCTCATAGGCCATGACCGTTGTTTGGCGGCTTCCACCGACGGCTGGTTGTATTGTATAAATGTATCCACCGGCAAGGAAGTGTGGTCCTACCAGGTCGGAGCGGCCATGACCAGCGCACCAGCCTTTGCCCAAAATATAATAATCCTTGGCGCCGATGACGGCCGGGTCTACGCCTTTGGCCGCCAGGAAGAATGAGGCTGCAATGAAGATCGCCTACGTTGTCCCGGGTTTCGGCAACACTTTTTATTGCCAAAACTGCATTCAAAATCTGAGCTTGATCAAAGCCATGGCCGAACACAATCAGCATATCGTGCTTGCGCCCATGTACATCCCCTTTACCGTAGACCTGCCCCAAGCCGACCACACGCCGGTGTTTTACGGAGCCATTAATGTCTACCTCAAGGAATACACCAAGTGGTTCAGGCACCTGCCCAATTGGCTGCATTCCCTGCTAAACTCCAAAAAGCTTTTGCAATGGATCTCCAGGAAAAGCGGAACCACGGATCCCAAAGGATTGGAAAAAATGACCTTGTCGGTCATGCAAGGGGCAGGCGGCGCGCAAGACGACGAATTGCACGCGCTGCTGCGCTGGTTAAAACACGATGTCCGGCCGGATGTGGTGCACCTTTCCAATGCCCTGCTCGTGGGCATCGGCGTGCAGATTAAGAAGCAATTGGGCATCCCGGTGTTTTGCACGGTCCAGGATGAAAACCAGTGGCTGGACAAAATGGAAGAACCCTATGCCAGCCAAAGCTGGCGCCTGATCCAAACCAGCGCCGAATGGATCGACCGATATATTTCGCCGAGCCAATACTATGCCGGATACCTCCAAAACCGTCTGCAGCTGTCCGCTGCAAAATTCGCCGTCATCCCCACCGGGCTGGATCTGCAGCGCTATCGCGTCCAATCCCCGTCCTTTGATCCGCCCACCCTCGGTTATCTCTCCCGGATCAGCGACGACCAAAGCATGGAGATGCTCTTCAGGGCGTTTGGCGCCCTGAAAAAACAAGCCGGCCTGGAAAAACTGCAGCTGAAAATCAGCGGCGGAGTCAGTGCGGAGGACCAGCGCGATTACCGGCGGCTAAAAGCGAGAACGTCCAAACAGCCCTATAGTCACGATGTACAGTGGGTGCCGGATCTTTACCAGCAGGACATCAATGCCTTTTTTGAGTCCCTGACCCTGCTGACGGTCCCCTCCCAGAAGCCCGAAGCCCTCGGATTGTTTATCTTCGAATCCCTGGCCGCCGGCATTCCGGTGGTGCAGCCGGCCATCGGCGGTTATGTGGAGATTATCGAAAAAACAGGCGGTGGTGCAACCTACCAACCCAACACCTGGCAGCAACTGGCCGAAACCTTGGGCCGGGTCCTGTGCGATCCCGCAGCGCTGCATGAATATAGCCGACGGGGACTGGAAGCTATCCGTCAGTGTTGCAGCACCCAGGCCATGGTTTCACAATTGATCCGTTTGTATCAAAGCGTTTTGTCGGGAAAAACTCCTTTCCAACCCGGCGAACAACAGGAGGATGCCTGTGTCCAATAACCAGCCGCTGCTGCAGCTGAACCATGTGTCCAAATCCTATACCCATCCCGCCCTGCCAGAGGCATACCATGTCTTGCAAGGCATTTCCCTGGCCGTCCACCCGGGCGAGACCATCGCCGTGCTGGGGCCTTCAGGGTCCGGCAAAAGTACCCTGCTCAACCTGATGGGCCTTTTGGACCGGCCCTCCTCCGGCCAGGTGCTGTTTCAGGGTTCGGACACTGCCGGGTTTTCGAATTCCCAAGCCGCCCTGCACCGCAACCGCGACCTCGGTTTCGTCTTTCAGCTGCACCATCTTTTGCCGCAGTGTTCGGTGCTGGAAAACGTCCTCCTGCCCACCCTGCCGGATACGGCGGCGGATTCAGACCTCCTGCAAAGCCGCGCCCAGGATTTGCTGGCCAGCGCCGGTTTGCACGCCCGTCTGCATCACCTGCCCGGGGAATTGTCCGG
>JAFGIQ010000018.1 GCA_016929575.1 candidate division FCPU426 bacterium | reverse complement strand
GGCCAGACCCGCACCTACGGCTGGATCGCGGAAATGATCGGCGATCCTGGTTCCAAACGCGCGGTCGGGCAGGCCCTCAATGCCAATCCCATGCCTTTGTTGGTGCCGTGCCACCGCGTCACTGCAGCCCGCGGCCGGCTGGGCGGATTTGGCGGCGGCGTGGAGGTGAAAAGCAGACTGCTCAAACTGGAAGGCGCGATTTTGGCTTAAAGAGGCAAACGCGGATTACACAGATAAAAGCATGGGAGCTGGTTTTGAAAACTGAAAAAGAAAAAACACCTTTTAAACACCGCCTCTTCCTGGCCCTGGTGCCGGCGGCGACTTTTATCATCCGCCTGATCGGGCTGACCATGCGCATCACGCTTATTGACCCCAATGCCGTGGCCCCGCAGGCCAGGCCCGCAGTCCGCTATATTTACGCGTTCTGGCACAACCAGCAAATACTCTCGGCCTTCTTTTTTCGCGGTCTTGGCATCCGCGTGCTGGTATCGCGTTCGCGCGACGGGGAATTAATCGCCAGGGTGCTCAGGCATTTTGGATTTGGCACTGTGCGCTCCTCCACCAGCAGCGGCAAAGTCAATGCCTTGCGCGGCCTGGCGCGTGAATTAAGGAGCGGGCATCATGCGGGCATTACCCCGGACGGTCCGCGCGGGCCGCTGTATAAAGCCCAGCCAGGAGCAATATTTTTGGGCGCGCTTTCAGGGCATGCGGTCGTGCCGTTCGGGTGTGCGACCAACCGGGTTTGGCGTCTGCGGCGCACCTGGGATCAATTCGAAATCCCCAAGCCTTTTTCGCGGGCCGTGATTGTATTCGGCCAGCCCAGGCACATACCCCGGCGCATGGATGAAGCCCAGGGCCGGGCCTTGACCGCCTCCCTGGAGGGGCAGATGAACGCCCTGCGGCAGCAAGCCCGGCGGTCTTTGGAGAAGAGGGGGAATTCCGCGTGAACTGGCAGGAACTCCGGGAAAAAATGGCGCAGGTTTTTACGCCCCAGGAAATGGGGCGGCTGGACTTGGCATATGCTTTTTCGGAAAAATGCCATGCCGGACAAGTCCGCCTTTCCGGCGATCCGTATGTCTGGCACAGTGTGCAGACCGCAGCCATTTTGCATGAATTGCATTCCGACACGGATGCCATCATCGCCGGTTTGCTGCATGATTGCATAGAGGACACCCCCGCGACTTTTGAGCAGATCCAGGAGGTTTTTGGCCGGGAAATCGCGGATCTGGTCGAAGGCGTAACCAAAATCAGCACGCACCTCTTCCGCGACTCCGAAGAGCAAAAGGCCGAAAACCTGCGAAAAATCATGCTGGCCATGATCCGCGATATCCGCGTGCTGATCATCAAACTGGCCGACCGCCTGCATAATATGCGCACCCTGGGATACCTCCCCGTGGAGAAGCAACTGCGCCTTTCCCGCGAAACCATTGAAATTTATTCGCCCCTGGCCCACCGCTTAGGGATGGGGCGGCTGAAGAATGAACTGGAGGATTTGGGCTTCAGCTTTTTGCACCCGGAAGAATACAGGGAACTGGACGAAAAAATGAAGCGTTTTGAGAGCGAGCGCGCGGAGAGCATGCATCAGACCAAGGCGCAGCTTGAACAATTGCTGCAGCAGGCCGGTATTGCCGCGCAGGTGCACGGGCGCATGAAACACCTTTTCAGCATTTGGAACAAGATGCGTTTTCAGCAGAAAAACCTGGACCAGATCTACGACCTGGTGGCCTTTCGGATTGTGGTGGGGGAGTTGAAGGATTGCTATGCCGCTTTGGGGATCGTCCATGCCCATTGGAAGCCCTTGCCCGGCCGCTTCAAGGATTTCATTGCCATGACCCGTTCCAACATGTACCAGTCGCTGCATACCACCATCATCGGCCCTGCCGGCGAACCGCTGGAAATCCAGATTCGCACCGAGGAGATGCACCGCACGGCGGAAGAAGGCATTGCCGCCCATTGGTCCTACAAGTCGGGGGTCAGTGCCAATGAAAAATACGTCAGCAAACTTTCCTGGTTCAGGCAGTTTTTGGACTGGCAGCAGGATCTGCGCGATTCGCGGGAATTCATGGAAGCCCTTAAGATCGACCTTTTTGAGGATGAGGTGTTTGTTTTCACGCCCAAAGGCGAGGTGAAGGCTTTGCGCCGCGGCGCCAATCCCATTGATTTTGCCTATGCCATCCATTCCCGGCTGGGGGATACGCTCATCGGCTGCAAGGTCAACGGCCGTCTGGTGCCGCTGCGCTACGAGTTGAAAAACGGGGACATTGTGGAGGTCTTAAACAGATCCGACGCCAAGCCTTCCCGCGACTGGCTCAAAATCATTAAAACCACCAAAGCCAAAAACCGCATCCGGCATTATTTCCGGCAGGTGGAACGGGAAGAAAACATCAAACTGGGGCGTACGCAGCTCGCCGAGGAATTGGAACGCTGCGGATCATCCTTCAATGAAATGCTGAAAAAAGAAAGACTGCTGGAAGTTGCGCACAAACTGAATTTCAAAACCCTGGACGAGCTGCTCTTGCAGATAGGCGACAACAATCTTACGGCCCGGACCGTGGCCGCAAAACTGGGTTTGGAGGCTCCTGCCTCCCAGCAGCCTGCGCCGGCCGTGGCCGCGCCCCGGGAAGGAAAAGAGAAAGACGCCGTGCGCGTGCACGGCTTGTCCGGCATGGTGACGCGCTTTGCCCAATGCTGCCATCCCATTCCCGGGGAT
>JAFGIQ010000215.1 GCA_016929575.1 candidate division FCPU426 bacterium | reverse complement strand
CCTTCAGCCAGTTGGACGCCCACTTTTTCTTCGACCGCCACCCCGGCATTGACACATACATATACCTGCACTGCCACGGAGACCATGACTATTACAACCGTCCCCGGCAGGACTTCAACTCCTCTGCCTGAAATGACTGCGACTTCATCTGCCAGCTGCACAAATAGTCCCACGGGCACTGCTACCACAAGCAGCACGCCCACTCCTTCGATTACTGCTACCCATACTTGTACACCGACAGTGGCGGCTACGCCAAGGATTCCCCAGCATGTATGGGCCTGGCTGGATGGATGGTTTGTGCTTTTGCCCGGCGAATCCAGAAAAATCATGGCTGTATCAAAATACAGGCACATGCCGCAGCCGGACATTCCACTGCGATTTGCGCTTGTGCACGGCAACGGCAGCCTGGAAGGCCAAAAAGAAATAATCAGAAATACAGGCCCAATGGCCGGGCCTGCAGAAGTTTTGTTCCACAGCACCAACGAGGATGAAATAGATATCAACATTATCCGGGTGGATAATATGGGATTGGGCAAAAAAGCCCATCTGTTGCTGATTGTGCTGTCCAAACATGCACATAAAAAGCATGGCTGCCAGGCCAGGGCCGCCGCCTTCGGGAACGAGGGGTTTGAGGAGGAGGCAGAGGCGCTGAAGGCCGCGGAACTGTTTGTGGAAGCAGCCTGCATCAAGCCCAAAGCTACGCTAACAGCAACTGCGACTCTGACCAACACCTCCACGCCCCTGGCAACTGCGACCCCCACCATGACGATCATTCCTACTGACACTGCCACGCCCACGCCTGTTGCTGTGCCGGTCATGGACGGGAAGATCATTGCCTATCCCCAGCCGGCGCGCGACCTGGTGCGTTTTGCCCTGGCCACGCCTGAAGCTGCCTGGGTCAAATTGGAAGTGTATAACCTGGCAGGGGAAAAGGTGGCGGAAGTGGCGGAATACAAGACCGCCGCGCCCTGGGGGACATTCGTGGAGTGGCGCTGCCGCCAGGCAGCACCCGGATTCTACCTCTGCCGCATTGACATACGGGGAGATGACGGCAGCCGGCGGCAAATATCCTTGAAAATAGCCGTGGCGCATTGATTTACCCCGCCGGTTAATCTATAATATCTACGCGACCAATACCATGCGGATACACCTTTGGCCAAATACCCGCGCGGGGGAATTACATGCAGCGAGAAGAAAATTGCCGCATCAGCAACACCATCATCCAATACATCCGGAAGCACAAGCCGCAAGCCCTGCCGCAATTTTTGGAAGGATTTGAAGAGGCCAAGCTGACCAACGAGCATTACTGGATCTCGGCGGATGAAATGAATGCGCTGTATTTGCGGGCGGAAAAGATATTTGACGACGCCAATATCATGTTTGACATCGGCCACCAGGCCAGGGCCTTGAAAAGCATGGGCATTATTGACCTGCTATTAAGGCTGGATAGCGATCCCGTGCAGGCGTTCAAAATGTCGGCCAAATACGCCGCCCTTTTCAGCACCACCGCCCGGATCCGCATCAGGGAATTATCAGGCAGGCACGCTGTCATCGAGCGGAGGATAAAGAAAAAGCCGTCGCGCGGCGGCTGCGGCTATATGCGGGGAATGTATATGTCCCTGTTGGAGCAGCTTAAGGCGAAAAAAATAAAAGTGTACGAGAGCCAATGCTCGGTTCCCGTCTGGGAGCAGGGAACACTTGGACATCACTGTTACCATTTGCTGGACGGAAACCTTTGGCAGGAGGACCTTTCCACGGGTAAAAAAGAAGACCTGGGGCCGGTGGATGCAAACAAGCCCTTTGCCCATGACGGGGTGCTGTACGGCGCTTCCGCCTGCATCTATCATCTCCAATGGTCGCCTTCCGGCGGCTGGTGGTGGAGAATGCTGGCGTTTCTCACCGGCCAGGACCAGCTCCTGGAAAGGCTGAAAAAAGAACTTTTTTATGAATACGAGCTGGTGGAGCGCCAGAACCAGCAGCTGCGCAGAAACAACCGGCTGCTGGAGGAACTGCTGCAGGAAAGAACCATGCTCAGCAAGAAGCTGGAAAAGACCGTGGCCACCCGCACCATGGAATTGGAGGATACCATCACGCAACTGAAGGACCTGGATGAAATGAAATCGTATTTTTTATCCATCACCTCCCACGAGTTGCGCACCCCGCTGACCATCATCAAAGGCGCGCTGAATTTGCTGCTGACGGACGGGGCCAAGCTGAGCCCGGAACGCCGGCAGAAATACCTGTTGATGGCCAAGAACAACGCCGATCATCTCAACCTGCTTATTTCCAATCTTTTGGATTTGTCGCGCTTGGAATCCGGCCAGTTGAAACTGGAGGTCGAGCAGGTGGATATGATCCGGCTGGTCAGGGAGAACGTGGAGGAGTTCAGGGAGCTGGCCCGAAAAAACAACCTGCAACTGCATGCCGAGTTTGCGTTTGCTTCGCTCTACCTGCTGGGCGACGAACTGCGGCTCAGGCAGATCATCGGCAACCTGCTTTCCAATGCCATCAAGTTCACGCCGGCCGGGGGGGCAATCAAGGTTTCGTTGCGTCTGGATGGGAGCAACCTGGAGATCCGTGTTGCCGATACCGGCATTGGCATTGAGGAGTGGGAAAAGGAGAAGATTTTCCGCAAATTCCAGCAAGCCGAACGTTCCTTGACCCGGGAATCCGCCGGCGTCGGGCTGGGCTTAAACATCGTAAAAAACCTGGTCGAGCTGCATGATGGCAGCATCCGGGTGGAAAGCGTGAAAGAGAAGGGATCCACTTTTATCGTCATTCTTCCCTGCCAGGGCCCGCAGGACATTTCGCAAATGGTTAAAAAGAGAAAAGGGGAGGGCAGGGAACCGCCCTTGCTGCTCGGGGGAAACACGCCGTGAGCAAACGTCTGTTTGTCCGGAAAACCCGGCACGGAATCCATTTTTGGCAGATCCCCGTGTTCGAAAAATTTGGCTGCCGCGCCTTGTTTTTCATGCGCCCCGGCGGCTTCAGCCGCGGGGTGTACCGCGGTCTGAATCTGGGACTGAACACCGCCGATGATCCTCACGCTGTGCGTCGCAACCGGCATCTGGCTTTGCTGGCAGGAAAATTCGGCCCTTTGGCGCCGGTT
>JAFGIQ010000214.1 GCA_016929575.1 candidate division FCPU426 bacterium | reverse complement strand
TTCACCGGCCGAGGCGGACGCCACCCTGCGCACGGTATTCAAAGACCAGTCGGTTTTTGGGGGACTCAAGGAATACCAGCCTGTCGCCCTGGAAAGCACTTCTGATGACGTGGCGGATCTTTTGCGCCAATTGCGCGACGGTTCCGCCGGAATAACCGCATATGAATTGGAATAATCAGGAGAAGGGAGCATACCAAGATGCCTAAGCATAGAATGGTGCAAATGGTTTTAACAGCCGCGCTGCTGGCGGCAGTGGTCCCGGCGTGGGCGGCCGAAAAAAGCGCGCAGGCAGAATCACAAAACGCCGGTGTTGCCACGCTTATAGTCAAGCTGGGGCAGGTGGAAATAGAACGCCAAGGCAAAAGCATCAAGGCGACGAAAGGCATGCTGCTGTACGAGGGGGATGTCATCAAAACCTCCGAACTCTCCCGCGCGGCCTTGATTCTTCAGGACGGGAGCCTGATCCGGCTGAATGAAAACACCAATTTGGAACTGCGCCTGCAAGCCAAGGAAAAGAAGCAAAACCGCCTTAAAGTCCTGCTCGGCCATTTATGGGCCAAGATCAACAAGCAAGACAGCGGTTTGGAGATTGAAACACCTTCCGCCGTGGCCGCCATCAAAGGCACGGAATTGGAATTGATCATCCAGGGCGAATTGACCCGCTTGATTGTCTGGGACGGCTTGGTGGACTTTTTCAATAAAATGGGGAAACAGCTTGTCGGGGCGGCACAGCAAAGTTCGGCGGCTGCCGGCCAGGCGCCCGCAGAACCGACCCGCGTGGAGCTGGACAAGCTGGATCAATGGTTTGAATCCGTGGTGGATGTGCCGGCCAGCAAGACACTGAAAACCACGATTAAGGATAAAAACGGCAAGGAACAAAAACTGAATATTAAATACAACAAGAAATAGCCATGCAGCAGAGAAAAATCCTTTATTCCTTCGGCCTGACCTGTATCATGCTTTTTGGCGCCTCCGGAGCGCAGGCCATGCCGGTTTTGGTCCATCAACCGGTATTGGACGTCCGGGAAGCCGCGCCCATTCCCATTCAAGTCACGGTTACAGATCCGGACGGGGCCATCACCGAAGTGAGGCTTTATTATCGCATCAGCAGCACCCTGGGTTACCGGGAAACGCTTATGCAAAGCGCCGGTTTTAATTATACGGGCGTCATCCCCGGCGAAATGGTTACTGCCGCCGGGATTGAATACTATTTACAGGCGATCAACCAAGCAGGCCAGCGCGCGACTTCTCCGCCTATCAACGCGGCTGCGGCGCCGCACCGGATTGTCGTGCGCGACCTCATCACCGCGCCGGTTTTAACCCTGCTCTCGCCGCAGGCCGGAAGCGTCATTACGCCATTGGATGCGGTTATTGTTATAGGCGTTGATGCCGGCAAAAGCAAGGCGGACCTTTCGACCTTGAAGGTGATATTGGACGAAAAGGATATAACCACTGAAATGGAAAAATCGGAGACCATGATTTCCTATGTCCCCGCAGAGGCCATGTCCCCCGGATTGCATGGTTTACAGGTAACCATCCGCAACCAGGAAGGCATGGAAGCCAAGTCGCCCACCTGGGCCTTTGAGGTATCCGCCGAAAAGGCCGCTTCCAGTTGGCAGGAGGAAATGAAGAAGGAGCTGGAGGAGCCGGCCTTTACACTGCACGGCAACATAGGGGCCGCAGTGCAAAACGCCTTGTTGACAAAAAAACCGGGGGACAGCACTTCTTTATACCAGCCGGAAGGCTGGCTGAACCGTATCAACGCCAATTTCACGGGCAAAGCGGGGCAACTGACGCTTTTAGGCTCCGCCTCCCTGACTTCAGAGGAGACCCCCGGGCGGCAGCCGGTTAACCGTTTTCGCCTGGACCTGGCAACACCAAGCCTGAATGTATCTCTGGGAGACATGTATCCCGAATTCACTTATTTCTCCCTTTATAATGCATTTGTGCGGGGAGGGAGCCTGCGCCTGATAATGGGGGATGCGGATCAGGGGCACTCTGAACTGCATCTCCTGGGAGGATTCAATCAACTGGCGATTGGCGGAGTCAGTTCAGTGGATCCGGCAGTGGAGAGGGCGGGCACCTTTGAACGCATCATCGGCGGCTTGCGCTGGCTCTCGGATTTTGCGGCCGGAACCGGCTTTTCGCTTAATGCCAGCGGGGCAGTGGATAATTCCCAATCATTGGACGAGGAAGAGTGGGGGGGGACATACCCCTATTACAATGTGCTCGGTTCCGCTGATGTGCACATTAAAATTCCGTTTACCTCCTCTTTTTTCTCCCTCTGGTACGGGGAATACGGAGCGGCCATCGGCTATGAGGAAGGCAATTACGTAAGCGCCACCACGGATGACGCCCTGCGCGGAGGCACGCGTTGGGAATGGGGGGATTACCGCAGCCATGTCTCCTGTGAATATAAAAGAACCGGGGCCAATTACATCAATGAAACCAATCCCTGGCTGGTGGGCGATTCGCAGGGCATATTCAGCGACGGCCAGCTCTCAGTGCTGGGCAGCGACCTCATCCTGTCGGGCGAGGTGGATGTGTATGCGGACAATGTGGACGGGCAAAAAAATTATGAGATTTGGAACGACGCCAGCAACAATTCCATCACCGTGGTCGCCACCACGGATACCACCCATATGGCCGGCATGATATCCTACCGCATTTCGCCTTATGTATCCAATATATCCGCCGGCTATTCCATCCATTACCAAAAGGACCAGGCCGAGCCGTATGCCATCATTTATAATCAGACGGATGTGCTCAATCTGGGAATAGGCACGCAGTTTCCCCTGGCGGCTGATCAGCTGCTTGTAAACCTCACGTATTCCCTGAGCCGCTATCAGGACCTGGCCGAAGCCCCCCTGAGCGGCAATGTGGATACTTCCTCATTTTTGACCTCGCTGATGTATCTGCGCAGCACCTGGTCGGTGGCAGCCGGGTTCGGCATAAACAGCAGTCTCACGGATGAAGCTTCCTTGGGGGCCTGGTCGTATAAAATGCTGTATTACGGCTCATACCAGCAGAGGCTTGATTATACCCTGTGGAATGTGCGCGCCAACTGGAAGCTCATCCCCGGCCAATTGGACCTGGGGTTGATATTCGAAAACCTGATCAGCGAGGATGATCTGTCAGTCGTCGGGGCGCGGCTTATAACCGCGGGGGTTAACAGCCGCTATTATTTTTCCTCCCGGCATTCAATGGGGCTTGAACTTTCCAACATCGATTATCAGGATACCATCACCGCTGAAAACAGCTACGCGGAATTTGTGGTGAACATCAATTACACGCTGGGTTTTTAAGAACCCGCTGCTTTATTCCCCGGCTCTTGTTGGCTGGGTAATGTATTGTTCCGGGCCTGAAGCCCGCTGGCAGCGTGAAGGGTTACCCCGCAGGAGTGGTAACTGCCGGGACTTGCGAGCTCTGCCGGATACAGGCGGTGAAGGCCTTTTTTCGATCAGCGATAAAACCTGCCGGAATATTTTTGCATTTGCAGGATTTTAAAAAAGGAAAAACCGCGGCCGTACAGGTTGGCGGCCGGGAAGAGGAGGGTATATGAGCGATTGCCTGTTTTGCCGGATCGTCAACGGCGAGATCCCAACCAAAAAAGTCCATGAAGACGAGCGCTACCTGGCTTTTGAAGATATACATCCCCAGGCGCCGGTGCATGTTTTGATCGTTCCCAAAGAGCACATTGCCAGTGTGGCCGAGGTGGTGGAGGAACAGGCGGAATTACTGGGGGGATTGATAACCATCGCTGCCAGGATTGCACGGGACAAAAAACTGGATTCAGGTTACCGGCTGGTTTTCAATTGTCAAAAAGACGCGGGGCAGGAGGTTTTTCACATTCACCTGCACCTGTTAGGAGGGAGGAAATTTACCTGGCCCCCGGGTTGATTAATAATTGACAAAAAAACAGATGGGTGATAAAATCCACCTTTTCCATTTGGCCGTTTTTTTTTCGGTATACAGGAATTAAAAAATAGGCGCGGATGGTCTTGCGGCCAGGTGGAACGAACAACAACAGGTTGCCAATGAAAGCAGCCTTGGCCTTGCTGTGCGGCATGCATTTTAGCTCTCATTAACTGCACATTTCTGTTTTTATATTAAAAATAAGGGATTTTCTTGACGGGGTATATTTTTACACAATACTCAGGCTGGTGAAAGTGGAAAGATTTTATATAGAAAGGAGGGATAAATAGCAATGATCGAGATTCGCGTCAAAGACAGCGAGAATTTCGAGGCTGCCCTCCGCCGGTTTAAAAAAGAGGTTCAACAATCAGGCGTGCTCTCAGAAATGCGCCGCCGCGAGCATTATGAAAAGCCGAGCGTGAAGAAAAAAATGAAGATATTGGCAGCCAAGAAAAAGGCACGGAAACGTTCTATGTAATAGGGGATTGAATAATACAAAGGCAGGGTATTTAAGCCGCGGGTATGAGCAGGCGAAAAAACGCGTTGACAATCAATCGGCAGCCCAGGACTTCGGTTCTGGGCTGTCTCCTCTTACGGCCTTTTTTACATCCTTGCCACAGGAGACCCATGGCGTTCATCCGGGAGTATCAAGGAAAGCCGGAACTACCAATGACTTTCACTGCCAGAGGATGCGCGTGAGTTCGCAGGCAGACAAGGAACGCGTTCGCGAGGCGAACGACATCGTTGAAGTTGTGGCCGCGTATGTGGCCCTCAAACAGACGGGGAGATATTTTAAGGGCTTGTGTCCCTTTCACAAAGAAAAGACGCCCAGTTTCATCGTGTCCACAGACAGACAAACCTTCAAATGCTTTGGTTGCGGGGCCGGCGGGGATGTCTTTGAATTTCTCATGCGCATGGAAGGCATTCCTTTTATCCAGGCCCTGCAGCAATTGGCGGAACGCGGCCATGTCGTCTTGGGCAATGCAGGCCAGGAAGTCGACACCGAAACTGAACAGCTGAAACGCCAGCTGTATGCCGTGTTGGCATGGGCGGCGGGGCGCTTTCAGTCCGCGCTGCAGTCCCCGACAGCGGGGAAACAAGCGCAGGAGTATCTTGCGCGGAGAAATGTTGCGCCGGCAATGTGCGAGCGCTTTAAACTGGGATTTGCACCCGCGGGTTGGGAGAATCTGCTGCGTGCCGGGAGGCGGGACCATTTTTCGCAGGAAATAATGGAAAAAGCCGGACTGCTGGTGGCGAGGGGAGAAAAGACCGGAAAACACGACCGCTTTCGCGGAAGGTTGATGTTTCCGATTTTTGATGTACAAGGCAGGCCAGTGGCATTTGGCGGCCGCCTGCTGGGCGCGGGTGAACCGAAATACTTGAATTCGCCCGAAATGCCCGTATTTCACAAAGGCGAATTGCTGTACGGGCTTAATTTTGCCCGCGACCTGATCCGGCAGAAGGGAAGCGCGGTTGTAACCGAAGGGTATATGGACGTCATTGCCTGCCATGCGGCAGGCGCGGCTGAAACCGTTGCTTCCTTGGGGACATCCCTGACACCCCAACAGGCGAGGCTGCTGAAGCGGTACACCACCCGGGTGCTGCTTTTATATGACATGGACGAAGCCGGTTTGCAGGCTTCCTTGCGGGCTTTTGAAATTCTACATCATCATGGCCTGCAAGTGCGTGTAGTAACCCTGCCGGGCGCCAAGGACGCCGATGAATTCATCAGGGAAAAGGGCGCGAGCGCTTTTCAAAGCAGGCTGGACGCTGCCTACAGCATCGTGGAATATGCCACCGAGGCGGCTTTCCGCCGGCACACGCCTGATGCCCTGGAAGGGAAGATGGGCATTATCCGCGAAGTTGGCCCCTTGATTTTACAATTTCCCAAAGACGGAGTTGAACAGGGGGAATACATTCATGTTTTGGCCGAGCGGCTGCGCCTGCTGGACCGCCAAGTATGGGCGGAATTGGAGCGTCTGCAAAGTGCGACCCCGCGGGTGAAAGGTGACATGGACGGCAGCCCGCCGGAAAAAGACGGCGTGACCAGGGTTCGCCAATCCCCGGAAGAGGAACTCATCATCAGCACCTTGCTGCAGTTTCCCTTGGAAATAGAGTCTTTTCGGGGAGTGCTTCAGCCTGAATTGTGTGCGCTGGCGGAAAATGGAAGACTGCTGAAAAAAATCCTCGAGGTTGAGCCGGCCAATCCCGATGAGGAAGATGCCTGGTTTCCCGGCTTTGTCCAGCGGCTGCCCCAGGAACTCGTCCCCCTGGCCAAACGCCTGCATTCCCTACAACGGGGAACGCAAGATCCGGGGCGGGTATTGAGGGACTGCCTCAACCGCCTGCAGGTCATTGCGCTGCAGGAGCAACTGATGATCATCCAGCTTAAGATACAGGAAGTCGAAAGGACAGGGGATATGGAAACGTTAAAGCAGCTGGAACAGGAAAAGATCCTTTTGGCGGCGCAGGTTAGAAAATTCGGCGTTTTATGGAAATCAAGCGGTTAGAAATGCACTTGACTCAGTCAGAGGATAGGTTAGAATAAGGCCCATTCTGGATCATGCGAGGGGAAGCGGATGGTTAAAGATACCGAACGGAAAACGATCAAGCCGGGAGAAGTGGAAAAGCTGCTCGAAAAGGGCAGGAAAAAGGGTTATTTGACCTACACCGATGTGAACAATCTGCTGCCATCGGTCGTGGTTTCCTCCGAACAGATAGATGATATTTTGATCATGCTGGGTGAAAACGACATTGAATTGGTGGATACGGAAAAGGAAAGCAAGGCCGATGAACCCATTTCCTTGGTGAGCGAGCTCGAAGACGCAGAGTTCGACTCCACGCTGGATACCGCCGTGGACGAGACGCGGTCCGATGATCCGGTGCGCATGTACCTGCATGAAATGGGACGTGTCCCGCTTTTAACCCGGGAGCAGGAGGTGCGCCTGGCCAAACGGATTGAAGAGCAGGAAATGCGCGTGGAGAAGGCGGTGCTGGAGGCGCCCATGTCCCTGCTGGCGATACGGGTGCTGTATGAAAAAATCGCCCGGGGAAAAATCCTGGCTTCGGACATTGTCAAACACAACATCGAGGGAGAGATCAGCCCGGCGCTGGAGCGGTCGATGACCTCCTATGTCAAGCGCGATATCAAAACCGCGCTGGCCCATGATCAAAAATTCCGCAAACTGCAACAGCGCCTGAAAAAACCGAAACTGTCCGAAAAACAAAACAGGCAGCTCGAGAAACAACTGCAGCACGAAAGGTCCAAACGCTTTAAAGGCTTGAAAAACCTGAATGTCAACCAGGTGGAGATGGCCAAGCTGATAGAAAAGATAAAAACCACCGCCAATCAAGTCAAAACGGCCAAACGGAAAATAGAAAGCCTGTTGCGGCGTCACCGCCTGTCCGCCGACCAGGTGAGGGGTATTGCCAAAATTCTCAAGGGGTCCCCCCGCGAACTGAAAAAACTGGAGCGGGAAACCAAATACCGGGCGGAGGAATGGCAGCTCTTTTATAAAACCTACCAGGATGAAAACCGCCAACTCCAGCGGGGCGAGCAGGAAGCGGAAATGGACGCCAATGACCTGCTGCTTTTGGTTTCGGAAATTGAGGAAGGCGAAGCGGCGGCGTACAAGGCGCGCATGGAACTGGTGGAGGCGAACCTGCGCCTGGTGGTCTCGATCGCCAAAAAGTACACCAACCGCGGGCTGCAATTTTTGGATTTGATTCAAGAGGGAAACATCGGACTGATGCGGGCGGTGGAGCGTTTTGAATACCGCCGCGGGTATAAATTCTCAACCTACGCCACCTGGTGGATCCGCCAGGCCATTACGCGGGCCATTGCCGACCAGGCCCGCACCATCCGCATACCGGTGCATATGATTGAAACCATCAACAAACTGATCAAGGTTTCGCGCGATCTGGTGCAGATGCACGGCCGGGAACCCCTGCCGGAGGAGATTGCCAAAAAGATGGTGATGCCGGTGGAAAAAGTGCGCGGCATTTTGAAGATTGCCCAACAGCCGATTTCTTTGGAGACCCCCATCGGCGAGGAGAAGGATTCCCACCTGGGGGACTTTTTGGAAGACAAGGAGGTCATCTCGCCGGCCAATGCCGCCGCCTTCTTGCTGCTCCAGGAACAGATAGCAAAGGTGCTGCATACCCTAAAAGAACGCGAGGCGGAAGTTTTGCGCCTTCGCTTTGGCATCGGCGACGGGTATCCCCATACCCTGGAAGAAGTGGGCAATATTTTTAATGTTACCCGGGAACGGGTCCGCCAAATTGAGGCCAAGGCCCTGCGCAAACTGCGTCATCCTTCACGCAGCCGCAAACTGAAGGGATACTTGGATTGACGGGAAGGGGAGTGCCATTTGCCCGAACAGGAAGCCATATAACCATGGTGCTTAAACGTTGATTGAAGCCTGTGGCGGGCCCTTAGCTCAACGGTTAGAGCAGCGGACTCATAATCCGTTGGTTGCCGGTTCGAATCCAGCAGGGCCCACCAGCGTTTCGCCTGTGGCGAAGCACTGGGCAATGGATAATGGAAAAGAGACAAGACCTGCAGGGGTGGCCGGTTTTTAAATTGCGGAAACCGGGGATGGTTTTTAGCTTGCGGACATATTGATCGTCTGCGAACATCCGTAGCCAAGGTTTGAAGGAGGAATCATGCGCGACTTGTTCAACCGTTTTGCCATCGCTTATCTGGCAGGGGCAATCGGAGGACTGGCCTATGCCTTAATAGCCTGGCTGTGCGACCATTGGCACCTGTTTAAACTGTTTTCCGTACAAATGTCGGTGGTATATCTTTCCTGGCCCTATTTGGCAGAACGCATCCTTAAAGGCTCCTTGTGGGCGTTGCTGCTGGTTTTTTTGGGTCCTTTCTTCAAGGCCCGCGGGGCGCTGCTGGGGTTGATACTCAGCCTGATACCCAGCGCCTATGTGCTGTTGATATATTATCCGGGACAGCAGCTGGGATTTTTAGGACTGGCCAAAGGCGTGTATACGTTTATTTTTGTCCTTTTATTTAATGCCGCCTGGGGGTTTATCGCCGGCGGCATATACGCCCATCATTATCGTTCCTGATATCAGCGGGCTATATTCAGGGGATGAAGTTTTGGCCGGGCAAAACGCCGCCTTTTTAGACCTACATTGTTTTATCCATTCAGCCGATTATATTCCTCGCAAGCCACAAGCCACTACATTATTGGGATGGATGCCTATGCCAGAGATACGAAGGTCGCGGACAACCGTAGGTGCATGGGATGATTCTCGGGAAAAGGGTATGGACGAGAATGCCCTGAAGGATGAATATGACTGCTACCAATTGCTGGCAAGCATGCATCCGCACAGCGGCGAGGCGTTATTGGATATCGGCTGCGGCAATGGTAAAATCCTGTCCGTGGCCGTGGATTTGGGGCTTACCAGCATGGGCATTGAAGACACGCCGGCAGCGGCGGCCATGGGCAAAAAAACAGAACCCCGGGCTAAAATCGTGATGGGCACTGATGAGACCCTGCCATTTGAGGAATGCCATTTTGATATCGTTACCGCCTTGCATTTTACAGACTATTTTCCGGACCCTGAAAGCGGCTTGCAGGAAATCCACCGTGTGCTCAAAACAGGCGGCCGGGCCTGCATCGTGCTGCCCAATGAAGAGTATCAAACACGGAGCCGGAAGTATAAAAAGCCGGGTAAAAAGAACAGGTCGGCAATGGCATTCCACCCCCAGGTGTGGATGCGGATGGTGCAAGGAGCAGGCTTGAGGATCAAGTCCATCCGTCCGCAGTTTTCCCCGGATTGGTGTCGCCCGGGAAGAAAAAAATGGCGGTGGATTCTGGGATGTTTTTGGATGCAGGTGCGGCGCCTTATGCCACTGAAGTGGTCTGAGCAGCTGGTTTTTTGTTGCTTTAAGGATTAACGGTGTGCAAAAAGGATAAAGTCCGCGGCAGCCGCGGCCATACAGGGTTTGACGTGCAGGCAGCGGGATATGCATGAAATGTGAATTCACTTCCTTTACCCTCCGGTGTACAATGTGACTCCATGGATAAAATGAAACCTCTGAAAAAATGATTGCAACTGGCTGTTTGGGATGGGTATTCGCCGGACGGCCGCCATGAGGT
>JAFGIQ010000213.1 GCA_016929575.1 candidate division FCPU426 bacterium | reverse complement strand
CGCAGCCGAGGCCGGGGCGCTGTTTGTCGAACTGCACACCGGCAAGTACGCGCACGCGCGCACGGAAGGACTTGTCCGGCAGGAATACGACCGCCTCGTCACCAGCGCCCGGCAGGCGCAGGAAAAAGGCCTGCGTGTCAATGCCGGCCACGGCCTTACCTACCGCAATGTCGGCCCTGTTGCCAGGATTGCGGGCATGGAGGATTTGAATATCGGGCACAACATCATCGCCCGCGCGGCCTTGGTGGGATTGGCACGCGCGGTGCGCGACATGCGGGCGTTAATGCAATAGGGATGCGAAACGGGGATGCGGCTGCAAGGGAGAACGCTTGCTGACAATGAGGTTTTGTGCGCCATGGCGGCCTAGGAAAGGTGTGTTTTTGGCCAGGCGCGGTATAAAGCATTCTTAGACAACCAGCGGAAGGATGGTATGATGACAGCGAGCAGAGGTGTGAAATGTGCGGCATAGTGGGATATATCGGCCCCAAAGACGCGGTTCCCATTCTCCTGGATGGATTGCAGCGGTTGGAATATCGCGGCTATGATTCTGCAGGCTTGGCGGTTATTTCCAAGAACAAGCTGGCCCTGCGCCGCAGTGAAGGCAAACTGCACAATCTCATCCGCTTGGTCCGGCAAGCCCCCCTTCCTGCCGGCGTGGGCTTGGGGCACACGCGTTGGGCAACCCACGGACGCCCCAATGAGGACAATGCGCACCCGCATACGAACAATAAAAAGACCCTGGCCGTGGTGCACAACGGCATCGTTGAAAATGACCGTGTCCTGCACCTGGAACTGGAGGCGCAGGGTTTTCGATTTCAATCCGACACGGACACAGAAGTCTTTGCCCATTTAATCGACAAGTACTACCAGGGGAAGACGCCTTTAGAGACGGCTGTCCGGCGGGCAGTGTCCCGGGTGAAAGGCACTTTTGCCCTGGGCGTTGTCAGCCGGCGCGAACCCGGCAAATTGGTGGCCGCCCGCCGGGGCAGTCCCTTGATTCTGGGCTTGGGGCAGAAAGAATATTTGTTGGCATCGGACATACCGGCTTTGTTGCCCTATACCCGGGAGGTCTTGTTTATGCGTGATAATGAAATGGCGGTTCTCACCCTCAAAGGCGTCAAGTTGTTGAATAGTGCGGGGAAACTTGTGAGCCGCAAATCCGCCCATATTACCTGGGATGCCATCCAGGCCGAAAAGGGAGGATATAAGCATTTCATGCTCAAGGAAATTTACGAGCAACCGCGTGTGGTGGAAGACACCCTCCGCGGCCGCGTTCAGGGTCTGGGCGGAGAAGTGGTCTTGGGCGAGGCGGAGATGCCGGAAGCCTTTCTCAAGCAGGTGCAACGTGTGTTTATTGTTGCCTGCGGCACCTCTTGGCATGCGGGCTTGGTGGGTAAATTCCTGCTGGAGAAGCTTGCCGCCATTCCCACGGAGGTGGATTTTGCCTCGGAATTCCGCTACCGTACGCCCCTGGTGGATAAGCACAGCCTGGTGGTGCTTATCAGCCAATCCGGTGAAACCGCGGACACGTTGGCCGCTTTGCGCGAAGCCCGGCGTTTAAAAGCCCGCACCTTGACCATTTGCAATGTCGTGGGGTCCACCATGACCCGTGAAGCCCAGGAGACGCTCTATACCCATGCGGGGCCGGAAATCGGCGTGGCTTCCACCAAGGCCTTTACCGCCCAATTGACCGCGCTCCATTTGCTGGCCCTTTATCTGGGACGGCGCCGCCGCGTGTTGACTGCAGCTTTTGCTGCCGCCCATATGGACCGCCTGCGGCAGGTCCCCCGCCTGATAGAGGACATTTTAAAAATGGACGGACGCATCGAAGCCATCGCCGCGCAGGTTTTTAAAAACAGGGATTTTCTTTATTTGGGGCGGGGCATCAATTATCCGATCGCCCTGGAAGGAGCGCTCAAACTCAAGGAGATATCCTATATCCACGCCGAGGGGTATCCGGCCGGAGAAATGAAGCACGGGCCGATTGCATTGATCGACGGGCGCATGCCCGTGGTGGCGATTGCAAACAATTCCTCGGTGTTGGAAAAGATTCTCAACAATATTGAAGAGGTTAAAAGCCGCAATGGCTCTGTGCTGGCGCTGGCCACCAGGGGCAACCGGGAGCTCCGCCGGCGTGCGGACTGGCTGATAGAAATACCCGTGGCGGAGGAATCCTTAAGCCCCATGATCACGGTTATTCCCCTGCAACTTTTAGCCTACCATGTCGCTGTGCTGCGGGGCGCGGATGTGGACCAGCCAAGAAATCTGGCCAAAAGCGTTACCGTGGAATAAAGGCGGCGGTCACGGACCAGGAGGTGCGCATGCTGACCACGACGAAAGAAATAAGCGTGCCTACCCGGCAGGCCGTGGAATTGATCAATGTGACGGGGCTCCTGCAGCGGGCCGTGGCAGAGTCCGGTGTCCGCGAGGGATTGGTGGTGGTCCAAGCCATGCATACCACGGCCGGCATCACCGTCAATGAAAACGCCGATCCGGACGTTTTGCATGATCTGATTTTACAGTTGGACAGGATTGCTCCCAACCACCGGGATTTCCGGCACGCCGAAGGGAATTCTGCCGCGCATATCAAATCAAGCCTGGTGGGAAGCTCGGCGACAGTGCTGGTGTCACAGGGCCGGCTGGTGCTCGGCACCTGGCAGGGCGTCTATTTTTGCGAGTTTGACGGACCCCGGCAAAGGAAGCTGCTGGTACGCATTTTAGGGGAATAACACCGAGGGCCCGAAACGGCGGGCAGGGAAATAGAAGCACCACAGGCGTGAGCCTGTGGATTTTTATTGTATTCAGTTATATCCGTCTAACCGGGTGATGAAAAACCCCGGTTGTTCGGCTATGGCGGCATGAATAATAAAGGCAGCCACCAGCGGGAGGGTGGCCTGCACGCGGCCGTATCCGGTCCAGGCGGAAAGAGGTTTTTCAGCAGCCTGCTCAATGAATAGTAAAACAGGGAGATGATATTGATAAACTGGCGTAAACTGGCAATAGGACTGCCGGCGACATCTTTTTGCCAACGCGGCAGCAGAAAACAGAGTTCCACGATTGCAACCATTTTATAGGATTTGCTGAAAAACGGCCGGCAAACGACAAAGGAATGAAGTGCACGCAGAGGAAGCCACACTACGATAAAGAGGACAGGAAAGGGAAGCGTGAGGCATGAAGACAAGATGCGGAAGCGTGGCCATCAGCACTCTGGTCGGACTGGGTATTGCGGCGCAGGTGCAGGCTTTGCAACTGGAAACCTCCAAAAACAAGTATTGGCGGTATGAGTTTGTAAAAGTGGCCGCCAGTTGGGGACAGACGCCTACCGCTGCATCCTCACCCTGGCCGGAAGTGCTGCCGGCATCCGTATGGCGGGGCGCGAAGCTGATTAAAACCGTCGGCGATTGCTCCGGTTTTCCATTACACCGGCAAAAATCCGGCAAATGGGAAGGGGTCTGGCCCGTGCCGTTTAATCCGACCTTGGGGGAATACACCGTTAAAACCAGTGTCTGGGCGGACGGCCAGACAATCAGCGCCAAGGCGGATTTCGAAATTGCAGGCCGCAAACCCTATCCGCTTCCTTCCGGATTTTCCGTGGTTACGGATGAGGGCGGCAAATACGGGCCGCACAAGACGCCGGGCTTGAATCCCGAGGACAAGCCCGGCTGGCAAAACATGATTCAATGGGCCAAATACATGGGGGCGGATGCTTTTTGGCAATGCATCGGACAGACCCAGGTTTGGGGAGTGCTGAAGGAAGAGCAATATCCTTTTTCACAGTCCATGATACGCCTGATGCCCAAGGTGGGCGAGGCCGCGCACAACCAGGGGATGCAATACGGCGCCTGGATCACGGCTTTTGTCGTCATCGGCGACAAACCCGAAGCCACCGGCTACCAATACACCTTGGGGTATAGCCGCAGCCAGAATGCCCTGCGTCAACTGCGCTATGTTTCCCTTGCCTGTGACCAGCGCATAGGGCATATCATCGCACTGCTCAAGAAATTCGAGGCCGATCCGCATGTGGATTTTTTAGGATTGGATTATATGCGTACGGATTTCGGCGGCTACGAATTCGCCGAGGAGTTTGTGCGCGATTTTACCCTGTCGACGCCTCCGCAGTGGGGGCAATGGTCATCCTCCGAGCGCAGCCTTTGGTTTGCGCGCCAGATCGAAGTGGAGCGCGATCCGCTCCTGCGCAGCCGCTGGGAATGGTGGCGGGCCCACCGGGTGGCGTTGGTCATTGAACGAATCAAGGAGGAAGTCAAGCCGACCAAGCCCCTATGGGTTTTTTCCCTGGGCTGGCAAACAGGACATCAACACGGACAGGACCTCCTCATGATGCTGGATGCGGGTATCGGCTTTAATTCGCCCATGTTTTACTCCGTGGACAAGCCGGATTATCCGCACCTGCTGTCATCATGGAAATGGTATCTGGGATCCGCGCCGGCCAGTGTGGTGATTGGGGAGCCGGTGGATTGGAACCTGTTGGGCCGCACCCTGGATCCTTCCGGGCCGCAGGAGCATGTGGACCGTCAAATACAAGCAGTGGAAAAGCTGGCTCCTCAGGCCGCCCATTTTGGCCTGTTCTGGCACGATCTTGCCCGGGCCCATTTTGGGGCCCGCGGACCGTACGGCAGTCTGGAATGGGCCCTGGCCGGGGCAACAGCCTTTACCCGCTTGAAAACCTCGGTCAAGCGGTACCCGTATGCCGTGGATATCCAGAAACCGCTGGAGCTGGTTTTGCACCGACGCACCGAGATAAAAGTCAAGGTGCAGAACATCTCGGGAAACACACTGGCTGCGGTTGCCGTTGTTTTGGCGCCCCTGCCGCGCCTGATAAGGCTTGACGAAGAACCCGCAGTTTTGCATAATCTGGAACCGTACCACGGGGCCCAGACAGTCTCTTTGGGACTGCGTGTTGACCAGGTGTATGATAAAAACGGCGGGAAACAGATGGTGGCTGTGCGCGTGCAAGAGGTGGATAAAAAAGACGCGGATCCCTGGTTTGATTTTGTGTACCTGCCCGTGACCAAGGAATTGGGACCCCTGCCGCCGGACGGAAACACACCGGCGGCGCAGGGCAACACCCAGGCGGCACGGACTCCGGCTTTTGCCTCCGGCGAAAGATCCCGAAGGGTTGTGAAAAAGTAGTTATGGCCAATCCTTTTATCCGCAATTTTTGCATCATTGCGCACATTGACCACGGGAAATCCACGTTGGCGGACAGGATTTTGGAATACACGCATACGGTGTCCAAACGGGAGATGCGTGATCAGGTTTTGGATGACATGGACCTGGAGCGGGAGCGCGGCATCACCATCAAAGCCAAGGCCGTGCGCTTGATCTATCGGACCGAGGAGGGGCGGGATTACCAGTTTAATCTCATTGATACCCCGGGACATGTTGACTTTAACTATGAAGTAAGCCGGTCATTGTCCGCCTGCGAAGGCGCGCTGTTGGTGGTGGATGCGGCCCAGGGCATTGAAGCGCAAACCCTTTCCAACGCCGAACTGGCCATTTTACACAACCTGGTCATTATCTGCGTGTTGAACAAAATTGACCTGCCGGCGGCACGGCCGGAGGAGATTGCGCACCAGATTGAGGATGTCTTTCAGATTCCCGCCGGAGAAGCGATCCGGGCTTCGGCCAAGACCGGAGAGGGAACCAGCGCGATCCTGCACGCGTTGGTTGATAAAATTCCCGCCCCGGGCGGAGACGATAAAGCGCCGTTGAAAGCCTTGGTTTTCGACTCCCATTTTGACAGCTACCGCGGAGTGATTGTATATCTGCGCTTGATGGACGGCCGGATTACCAAAGGGATGAAGATCCGCATGCTGTCCACCCAGACGGCCTATGAAGTGGATGAAATCGGCGTTTTTACGCCCCATCCCACGCCCGTGGCCAGTTTGACCGCAGGGGAAGTCGGCTATTTGATTGCGGGCATCAGAAACATTGCGGATGTGAAAGTCGGCGACACGGTGACAGATAACGAGCATCCCGCCTTGCAGCCATTGCCTGGATTTCGCGATGTAAAACCCATGGTTTTTTGCGGGCTCTTTCCCCTTGAGGCCGGGGCTTTTGAGGCGCTGCGCATCGCGTTGGAAAAACTCAAGCTCAACGATGCCTCCCTGTTTTATGAACCGGAAAATTCAGCGGCTCTGGGTTTTGGTTTTCGTTGCGGTTTTTTGGGGCTGCTCCACATGGAAATCGTCCAGGAACGGTTGGAGCGGGAATTTGGCCTGGAATTGATCGCCACGGCGCCATCCGTCATTTTTAGGGTCCGCAAGACCAACGGACAGATCATGGAAGTGGACAATCCCACCAAGCTGCCGGTCCCGGCCGAGACCGATTATATTGAAGAACCGTATATGTTTGTGACGATTTTGGTGCCGGCGGAGTATGTGGGTGCCGTCATGCAGCTGGCGCAGGAAAGGCGGGGCGTCTACCGCAACACCGAGTATTTTGACACCCAGCGCGTAAAAATAACCTATGATCTGCCCCTGATTGAAGTCATTGCCGATTTTTTCGACCAGCTCAAATCGCGGACCCGGGGGTATGCCAGCATGGACTATGAGCCTGCCGGCTACCGCCCAGAAGACATGGTGAAAGTGGATATTTTGGTGAACAAAGAACCGGTGGATGCCCTCTCGTTTATGTGCCATCGCAATTTTGCCGAAGCACGGGGTCGGGTTTTGGCCGCCAAATTGAGAAAAATGATACCCCGGCAGCAGTTTGAAGTGCCGATTCAGGCGGCCATCGGCGCCAAAGTTATTGCCAGGGAAAGCATCCGGGCGCTGCGCAAAGATGTGCTGGCCAAGTGCTACGGCGGGGATATCACGCGCAAACGCAAATTGCTTGAAAAACAGAAGGAAGGCAAACGCAGGATGAAACACGTGGGGAACGTTGAAATCCCCCAGGAGGCTTTCATGGCGGTGCTGAAACTGGACAATGAATGACTTGGACCACGATGTCCAAACGGTGCATATAAAGGGCAAGAAGGGCATTGAAGAAAGGACTGATAATTTCTTCGTGTTTTTGTGGTCTTTCATCCCCCGCCCTTATCAGGCTGTGTCATAATACACAAGTATTTTTTATCATCGTCTTACCGGCGACAGAGGCTGCGCCATCATTCCAGTGTCTGCCTGTTTGTCATCCCGGAAGGCCCTTTTCCGGGGCCCGTGGATTTGGGAAAAAAGGACTTTTCTTCATGCCGGGATGACAGATAAAAACGGCTGATACCACAACCTCCATACAGGCGGGAAGGTATATTTCACTACTTTTAGGAAGGAAGCGACTAGCATGTGGGAATGGATAAAAACAGCGGAAACAGCGGAGTTGATTTTTTACGGTCTTTTAATCGGGTTGTCTTTGGCAGAGGTGTTGTTGCGTTATATCCTCCGGGTTTCCAAAACCAATGTGGTCCTGGAATATGTGGATTCAGGCTTTATTGCCATTATTTTGGCTTTGATTATCCGGACGCTTTTTTTCCAGGCCTTTAAAATTCCTTCCGGTTCCATGGAGAACACGCTTTTAATCGGGGACCATCTTCTGGTCAATAAATTTATTTACGGCACCCCGGTTCCTTTTACCGATAAACGGATTTTGAAAATCCGCGATCCGCGGCGCGGGGATATTATTGTCTTTAAATTCCCTGAAAATCCACGGCGTGATTTCATCAAACGCTGCGTTGCGGTTCCAGGAGATGTCGTGGAAATAAAGAATAAAATACTCCACATCAATGGAAACCCGCAAAACGAAGGGCATGTGACTTTCCGCGACATGCGCATTTTCACGCAGGAAACAAGTCCCCGGGATAATTTTGGTCCGATCACCGTCCCTGCCGGACATTTTTTCATGATGGGGGATAATCGTGATTTTTCAGCAGATTCGCGTTTTTGGGGATTTTTACCTTTAAAACTCATCAAAGGCAAAGCCTGGATTATTTATTGGCCCATTACGCGATGGCGACAGGTCAAATGACAGACAAAGAGCCACACAAAGGAAAAGGCGTTTATATACACATTCCGTTTTGTTTAAAAAAATGTGCGTACTGTGATTTTGCCTCCCAGCAGCTTCATTCCCACGAAGAAGTAAATCAATATTTAGAAGCGCTTTTATCCGAGATCAGCATACGTGCCCAAGGCCAGGCTTATACTGTATATTTTGGAGGAGGCACGCCCAGCATCCTCCCATCCGGCCAAGTGGCCGTGGTGCTGCAGGCAATACGCCGCCATATGGAGATAAAACCGCTGATAGAGATTTCTATGGAGGTTAATCCCGCGACGGTTGACGATTCGGACCTGGTGCAGTTGAAAGAGACGGGAATCAACCGTTTGTCACTTGGCCTGCAGAGCACCTCTGATTTTTTTTTAAACCGGCTGGGGCGGATACATTCAGCCCAGGACTGCAAACAGGTTTTTTACTGGGCCCGCCAGGCTGGATTTAACAACATATCTTGTGACCTGATATATGGGATTCCAGGCCAAACACTAAAGGATCTCAAAGAAGATCTGCAACAGCTTGTGCGCTGGTCTCCAGAACACCTTTCCATGTATGCTTTGCACTTGGAGCCCAACACCCCCCTGGCCCGTTTAGTGGCGCAACACGCATTGCCCGAGCCGGATGATGACACGACAGCCGATATGTATGCCTGGATAAGGGAATTTTTACCCACGCAAGGGTATAAACAATATGAATTATCCAATTTTTCCAAACCCGGCTATGCGTGTCAACATAACATGATGTATTGGCAAAACCAGGAGTATTTGGGTTTTGGTTCTGCGGCCCACTCTTATTCGCAGGGCGTGCGCAGCTGGAATGTGCAGGATAAAGAGGAATATGTCCGGAAAATAGGGCGGAAAAAAAACGCTACTGAAGGCAGGGAAAAACTTGGCGGCATAAGGAAAATTTCCGAACATCTCATGCTGGAATTGCGCCTGACCCGGGGAGTAAAAAAGCGTCAATTTAAAGACATTTATGGCGATGACTGGAACCGGAATTTTTCTCAAGCTATTGAAAAAATGAAAAGCCGAGGATTTCTGGCAGAAGACCGGGCAACTCTCAAACTGACTCCCCGGGGGATGTTTGTGTCCAATATGGTATTTCGAGAATTATTGTAGCAGCGGCAGGGTATTATTGGGAAAAATGGTCATCCGGGGTCTAAAATATGATAAAACCATTTTTTTAAGCTTTTCGTTGATTTTTCCTTTGCACGACAGTTTAAATGGTTT
>JAFGIQ010000212.1 GCA_016929575.1 candidate division FCPU426 bacterium | reverse complement strand
GCCAATTGGAGTGATCCGGCAACCAGAAATATCCTCGCCATATTCGGCCAGACCACCTTGAAACTGAATAAACTTCTTTCACTGGAGAGCTTTGGCGAGAATTTAGCGCTGACCGCAGGCGTCCGATACGATAATTATGATGATATCGGATCATCAGTCAATCCCCGGGCCGGTCTGGTTTACGGTCCCACTCAGGAATTAAACTTCAAACTTCTGTATGGGACAGCCTTCCGGGCGCCTTCCTTCAGAGAGATGTACAACAAGAACAATCCCTCCTTCACCGGCAATCCGGATATCAAGCCGGAAAAGATAAGCACCCTTGAAGCCTACATCGGATATAAACTGACCGACAATCTGGAAACCAACCTCACTTATTTCAACAGCCGGATTGAAGACCTGCTGGCAATTATTACCACCACTGCCGGAGTAATTCATCATGATAATTTTGGTTCTTTGACCAGCAATGGCCTTGAGTTTGAATTTAAAGGGTCCTGGGGAAAAAATAAATACGGATATATCAATGCAACTTATCAAAATGCCAAAAATACCACCCATGCTACTATTACCGATTCAACAGGCAGGACTTATACGCAGGAAGATTTCAATCCCGGCAGCATTGCCGATATCATCGGCAATGTCGGAATCAATTATGATTTCACGGAGAACATCATGGCCAACCTCTCGCTGAATTATATGGGCGAGCGGAAACGGAGCGGGGAAAAAACCTTTGACAGCAACGATAATTTAGTGGTTATCGACCAGAGGGATCCTCTGCCTAGCTTAATCTTATTGAATGCCTGTCTTACTTTGGGGCATTTTGACTTTTTAAAAGACTTGGAAATGCAATTAGCCGTATTTAATATTCTTGACCAAGACCATCGCGATCCCGACGGCTCCGGTATCATAACATATGATATCCCCAGAGAAGGCAGATCCTATATGGGCAAGATATCGTATGGTTTTTAAACCAATTTGGGGCTTGATGCGTTAATCCAAGTCGCCATTAAGTGGGGCCAATGCTACTTCAGGGGGCTCTTTTCCAGTCTTCGTCATCACTAAAAATATTGGCACCATTTATCCCACGCGTTATTGATGGGGGACGTTGTTCAAATGGCCAAATTCCTGTTGCTGTTTTGGGAGCTGGTCAACTAAACAATGTCACGGTTCACGGTTTATTCATTGACTGTTTCCCTGCCGTTGCATCCACGGTCCGATTGCATGTGATGTGCATTAATACTTACGTTCTGTTTAAACTGATAATATGGTATAAATAAAGATGTTTTTAGAACCGCAGCTTGTTTAGTAAAGATCCGGGATGAATAGCATGCCCAAACAAAATAAAACACTGTTCTTAGCCGCTGTTATGGTGTTTTTCCTTGCCGCATGCCTGCCGCTGTGCGCAGATGAACCTGCGCCTGCTTTTCTACAGCCGAAAAGCCCGAGTGTTGTTTTCAAGGAAAAAACCGTCGGAAAAATTACCTCTGCTCCTGTGAATGGAACTTTGGCCCTGAAAGCCAATTATACCATGGTGGCCTATTTGTCTATCGGCAATGAAGCGGTTTTATTAAAACCCGACCGGCTGTCTATTGGCGGCAACAGGGGAATCCATGCCGTAGCAAAGGGAAAAAAAGGCCGCAACTATTCATTTATCAAAACAAACACCGCATTTCTTTCAACCAAGGGCGGACAATTTGTATATACGGCAATGCGCAAGATGCAGTGGACCGTGGTTGTGGGCACGAAAGAACACGGTTTCTATGACGATATCCGGGATTTGGCGATAAGTCCTGACGGCATGCATATTGCCTATGCCGGACACGCGCAAGATAAATGGTGGATCATTAAGGATCATAAAAAGCAGGCTGGATATGAGGATATTCTGAATTTGTCATTCAGCGCCGACAATAAGAATCTTGTCTACGCCGCCAAAATTGACGGGCAATGGGTTGCTGTCCATAACAACCTCCAGGGAAAAACCTATGACTCTATCAGCCATTTCACTTACAACCTTAAAGCCGACCGTCTGGCTTATGGGGCCGGAAAAGGCGGACAATACTTTCTGGTTGTGGATAACAAGGAGATACCTCTGTCCGCATACGTAATAAACATTATCTTCAGCCCAAACGGCAAACGCTGGTTTTGCCTCCACAACGAAGGCATTATGGTTGACGGCCAGCCTCTGCGCCAAGACCATACCAGCTTAGGCTATGATAGCGATTTTTTCAGTCCGGACAGCAGGCATTATGCATTTTGTTTCACGAGTTTCAATCCCGATTCTGGTATTTTTATGGACGGTTTTGCCCGACCCGTTAACATGGGAACACCGCGCTTCAGCCCGGACAGCACTATGATTACCTGCGAACGTTTGGACGGCAAAACAGGGTATTATTGTCTGGCTGTTGATGAATGGCAAACCAACAAGGCGTTTTCTTCCCTGCCCAGCTACCCTTTGGCTGCCAGCCAGGGAAAATATTATGCCTGCCAGATAAAAAAACCGGACGGCAAGGTTTATATCAGCACCAATTATCCAAAGTGGCAAACTGACGAAGGATACAGGGAGATATTGCACTCACAAACCGATTCCAGCGGCGAATACTTTGCCTACGCTGCGGAAACCGGCCGGGGAACAGCTGTCTATATCAACGGCAGGCGATGCACAGCGGCCGATTATCTGGATATCCGGAATTTAACTTTCAGCCCTGACAGCCGGCACCTGGCGTTCTTCGGGAAAACCCAACGCCTGAAATGGCATTTGGTGGTGGACAATCACGTCTCTCCAAAAGGATATGACAGTCCGATGTCCCCGGGGAGCGTGATCTTCGATGAGCCAAACAGGCTGCGCGCCATGGTGATCAAGCGGGACAAGTTTGTGCGCCTGGAAGCGCGTTGCCGGTAAGCGGACACGTGATTGTGAACGGGGACAAGGTTAGATAATAAAATTATTTTTATTTAATTTCCCACCTCCGATCCCAGCAAGCATTATTGCGTATTCTCACTTTTATATTTATGAACGCCCCGCAGCACTATTTTTTACGCGTCTTCATTTCGTCTAAAGCAAGCTTAAATCCTTCGAGATACTCTGCGCGGGTTTTTTCGGCGATCTGGTCCCATTCTTCCTCCGGCATGCTCAGCGGTTCTGAGAACTGCGCCGCCTCCGTGTTGCCCAGGCCCGAGATGATTGCGCCCATGCCGTGCAGATTTATCCAGCGATGGTCATAATGATGCGGCGTCTTGCGGTCCCATTCCAAAACCCGTCCGATGCACTTTTCAAGTTTCACCGTATCTTGAAACATATATTGATTGATTTCGGACCCGAATGACTGGTTCAAGACACCGACCGCTTGCCGGGCTGAAATATCGTGGCACCGGTTTGCATCATATCTTGCGCGCAACTGCCCGGCATAAAACCAAAAAGCGCCTTCATCTTTCCTGCCTTCCTGAAACAAGGCGTTGGACAAGGCATAGAACACCGCAGGATTGAATTGATCCGGTTTTGCCGTCACTTCCGCAATGGCCGCTTGCTTCTCCGCGCCTGATCCTTGTATAAGTGTTTTCATCATCTCATTACAATGCCCCACGTCAATTTTGGCGTATTCTCCTATGGGGGTGACTACCTTCAGATGGCTGGTTTCCGCAGGCGTCGGAGTGCTCTCTTTTTGCAGTAATTCCACGATCTGTGCATGCCCCGCGGCAGACGCCATCATCAGGGCGGTTTTGCCTTGACTGTTTTGCATATTCGCATCCGCGCCATTTTCCAGCAATAATCTGACCACCTCCACATGTCCGGTTTGGGCCGCGGCCATCAAAGCCGTGCTGCCATCCCCCCGGGCATATGTCCACCTGGCGTTTACATCCGCGCCGTTGGCTAATAATAATTTCACTATTTCATAGTATCCAGACGAGGAGGCAGACAACAACGGGGTCATATCCATGCGGTTTTTGGCGTTTACGTCCGCGCCGTTGTTCAGCAAGGCTTCTGCTGCCGCATAATGGCCAAAACCCACTGCCGCATGCAAAGCAGTATTGCCCTTTCCGATTTTCGCGTTCACATCCACGCCCTTTTGGACTAATTTCAGAATTTTTTTGGCGTCGCCTTTATATGCAGCAGTAAAAAGCGATCTCGCGGGTGAACAACCGGCAGTGCACACTGTACCAATAACTAGTATTCCAAGTATAGACAACATCGGTTTTTTCATGCATTTCCCCCTTTTGTTCACAATAATCCTAGAAGCATCCCTTATTTTCCTGTGTTTAGGTGCCGGAGGAAATATATTTATTTCAAGCCAGTTTGGCTTATTGCGCCTATTTTCATCATTGGATTAATTGCAGGTCTTTCACCCCCTGGAAAACGGACCACATCCATTCCCTTAAGACCCAATCCTTCCACAACCAATATGCTAACATCCCTCTTGCATATGACCAACCATTTAATCTCCCTCTTTTTAAATTCCGGGGACACCATGGGCCGTCCCTGCTTTACCAGGTTATTTCCCATTCCCAGCACTGGGGATTGCTTTCCATATGCCGGACTTTGGTGTTTTTGATGTTAATTAATTCTAAAACGCCCACCACATACCCGGCCACAACCTGGCGCGAAGCCTTGGGCATGTCCGGTATCCCCGTAACGCGCAGAATCGCTTTCTTTTTTTCCGCCTCACCCAGGCCCTGGGCTTTGCCCTGGTCAAAATAGGTTTTCCAAAGCAGGGCGGTCTGCGACAAGACGAAGTTCAGAGTGGTTATGCGTATTAATATTTTATATATGCCAGTCAGATTGTTCAAAGCCTGCTCCCGGCCGATTTTCATTAGTCCTTCACAATCGCCCGGGAAAAGCACTTCAGCGGCTTTGGCAAATAAACGCGCAGCCAAATCAATTGGCACCCAGCTGGTTGCCATGATGTTCTCATAGCCCTCTTTTTCCTCGGGCGTCAGGATAGCCAAAAATTTGGCTTCCTGGTCCTGGCCATGGCTGGCAAACAAATGATTCAGTATTTTTATTCCTGTTCCTTTGTATTTAATCATTCTGCCTCCGCGAAGGAACATAGCTGGGGACATTGAAGTATGGCGTCCCCAAAATTTCTAAAATATTGCAATGGACGTGCCATCACAATGTTGGTTGTCAACACCATGCGAGCCTGTGCCAGGGGCTGTCCAGGCCGGGGGATTGCCGGTTGAGACATCGACTATATCCTTGTTGAT
>JAFGIQ010000211.1 GCA_016929575.1 candidate division FCPU426 bacterium | reverse complement strand
GTGAAAAGGAGCTCCTCCCGGGCCCGGGTCATGGCTACATAAAACAAGCGCCGTTCCTCTGCTAAAAACGGATCCCCGCCTGGCAGATCTTCTTTGGCCAATTCCAAGGGCAGCGTCATGGCCGGGGTGCGGTTGACGACCGGAAAACGGTTGGCTGCCAGGCTTACGAGATAGACCACTGAAAATTCCAAACCCTTGGCGCGATGCACTGTCAGCAGCGAAACAGCATCTGCATCTTCGTCCAATTCCATGCTGCTGGTTTCGTCGCCGACTTCCTCCAGCATGTCCAAATGTTGTACAAAATGAAGCACCCGGTCGGATTGGGCCACATACTCGTATCGCTGTACCACGTTGAAAAATTTGGCAATATTCTTTATTTTCATATCAGTCTCAATCGTGTCTGCTCCGGTGTACTTTGCCAGTATCCCGTTGGCGGTTAAAAACCTGTAAAGCACCTGCCCGGTTGAGCGGTTCCTGGCCAGTTCCACATATTCTGCAATATCGGCCAGCAAACGGGCTCCAGCTTCCCTGCCGCTTTGGGACAGTTTTGCTCCTGCTCCCTGTAAAACCAGCTCTAATATTGCTTTCAGCGATTTGTTCCGGCTGCGGCTCTCAGCGGAAAGACAGGCCAGGTCTTCAGGCGGCAGGCAGTAGGCCTCACTCTCTGCCAATTCATGAAAAGGCAGCGGGTCATGCGGATTGGCCAAAACCCGCAGGAAAGCCATGCATAATTTCACCTCCGGGCGCCGATACAATCCCTGCAAACCGCTAAAACGGCAGGGAATGCCTGACATATTCAGCGCCCGTAAGAATGGATCTGCCTGCCGGTTGGTCCGCACCAGTATAGCGAAATCAGACCAGGCGCGCTGGTGCGGCTTTTGGCGTTCAAGAATATCCCGGGCAATCCAATCCGCCTCTGCGGAAACCGTTTCAAATCCGCGGAAAGTCACGGGCAAACCCTGCCCCTTTTGCGCGCGCAGCCTTTTGTTGATGTTGTTTTTCACTTCCAGTCTTTCAGGATTGTTGTAGCGTATTAAACGGTATGCGGCGTCCAAAACGGACTGGGGGGAACGGTAATTTTCATTAAGCACCGTCACCCTGGCGCCTGGGTAATACCGGGTGAATTGCAAAATATTGGATATTGCCGCCCCGCGGAATTTATAAATGCTTTGATCGTCATCACCCACCACAGTGATGTTACCCTCCGCTTTTGCCAATAACCGCAGCAGTTCAAATTGGGCGGCATTGGTGTCCTGAAATTCATCGACCAAAACATACTGGTAACGCCTGCGCACTTCCGCCAAAACATCCGGTTGGCTTCGCAGCAGTTGAAGCGCAAGCGTGATGAGGTCTCCAAAATCAACCAGGCCTTTTTGCAGCAGGAGCTGTTGATACTTGTCATATACGCGCGCCAATTCCAGGTGTTTTTCCCAAAACGCTGTTTCCGCCTCATTGGGCGATGCAATGTTTCGGGCTTCCAGTTGCTCACAATAGTGCAGATAATCTCCGGGAGAAACGTCTTCGTCTTTGGCCCTCGAAATGACCTGCAGGATGAACTGTAAATGGCGGGTCGGATCTGAAAGCGGCCTGAATTTATTTAAAGGCAGTTCAAACAAATGTTCGCGTAAAAAAACAAGTTGATCCGAAGCGGACAGCACTTTGTAATTGGTGTTTATACCCAGCAACAGTCCTTGTTCCCTGAGGAGGCGGTCCCCAAAAGCGTGGAAGGTGCAAATGGTGCTGTCTGTAAATCCATACGGCACCAACACATCCACGCGGCTTTCCATTTCCTCAGCCGCTTTATCGGTAAACGTAAGGGCCAGAATTTCCCGTGCCGAGCATCTTTTGGCAGCCACCAAATAGGCGATTCTTCTGGTGATGACCGTGGTCTTTCCGGTCCCTGCCCCGGCCACCACCAATTGCGGTCCCAAGCCGTGCGTCACTGCCCCGTGCTGGGATGCATTCAAACCTTCCAGGATCTGTTCTTGGGTGGTCATCGGGACAGTCATCAGCGGAATTCACAATTTCAATTTAATCGTCAACACGCCCTGCTGTTCGACTTGTTTCCAGTCCGGAGGCAGGGGATCAAAGATTATCTTCCGTGCCAATTCAATGGCTTTTTGATCCACAAAAGGATAGCCTGAGGTTTCCAGTAGCAGCGCGTTTTTAACCTCGCCGGCCGGCAAAACCACCAAGGTAAGGCGCAACCGGGTTTCCTCGGTAATCATGCCTTTTAATTCCGCAAAATCCGGCTCTTTATAACCCCGGGCGGCGATCTCGCCGGTTAAACTCAGCGTCCCCTTGGCAGAGCCGGGTGTTCCCCATTCACCGGCACCCCTTCCAGCCGCCAAACCTTCGCTGGACCGGCGGAGGTCTTTTACGGAAGATCCGATATTCCTGCCTGTGCGGTCCCGGGACAATTCCTTGATAATCTCCCTCCGGCGCTTTTCCCTCCAGGCGGAAATTTCCTGCGCGGTTAATGCCGGGGATCCTGCTTCGTCCTCACTCCGGGGGGCGATCACCTGCCCCTCGGTCTTCACCCCCTCCTCGGTGGAACGGGGGGCGCTGCTCCCGGCCAGAGTAACCTCGATCAGCATCGGCATCTCGGCCGTTGGTTGCATTGCCAGCTGCAGCCTGCCGAAGGCCAGCAACAGCCCGGTATGGAGGCCCAGGGTGATGAGGAAGGATATGCTCGAGGTTTTGTCCATGGTCACTTCGACAACAGCTCCTCTGATAAAGGCTGCACCGGCAAGGGTTCGGCTGCCAACACCAGCTTTTGCGCCCCCGCCTGCCGCGCAATATCAAGCACTTTCACTGCGTCGCCGTATGGAACCAATTCGTCGGCAGCTACAGTGACAGTGGGGTCAGCCCCACCGCTGAATATCGCCTTCAGGTGTGTCTCCAGATCCGTCAGTTTCGTCTCCATGCCATTGATGTATAATTTCCCCGCTTTACTGATCATGATATTGACCTTTTCCATGGCGGCGTCCTTTTTAACATGCGCCTTGGGCAGATTGATGTCAATGCTG
>JAFGIQ010000210.1 GCA_016929575.1 candidate division FCPU426 bacterium | reverse complement strand
GCTGAATTGCAAACGTCCCCGATTGCAATGGGAAGCAGTGTGCAGGCGACAACAAGAAAGCCTGAGTAAACAAGTGGCCGGCCAGTATTATTTTCATAAAAAATGAAATAATCCGGCCCGGATTATGCTCTAATAATCATAGGCAAATAATAATTATTCAACGGAGGTGTGGGATATACTCCGGGCTGGTATGCATAATTTTTACTTTTATCCTCTGGCTATTGGTGGGTCCGCTCCCTGCAGGCGCGGAATTTGGTTATGACGGTAAAGTGTTTACCCTGTTGGGAAGCGATTACAGCCAACTGAATAGCCTGATCCTGCAGCCGGACGGCAAACTCGTGGCAGCAGGTCACCGTAACAATGATTTTGTTCTGCTCCGATATGACAGCGGCGGAACACTGGATATAGATTTTGGAAATGGCGGCATGGTAACTACTGCGATTGGCAATAATGATGATATAGCCCATAGTGTGATCGTACAGCCGGACGGCAAGCTGGTGGCGGCAGGATGCCGGGAGAATGGACTGCCAAATGAGTTTGCGCTGGTAAGGTATCTTAGTGACGGCAGTTTGGACACGGGTTTTGGCAACAACGGCACGGTGAGCACCCCAATAGGGGGTATTAATGATAAAGCCTATAGTCTTATCCTGCAATCAGACGGCAAGCTGGTGGCAGCCGGATTTAGTTTGAGCAGCAGTAATGAGGATTTTGCCCTTGCAAGGTATAACAGCGACGGGTCACTGGATTATTCTTTTAATTACAACGGCAAAGTGACGACTCCCATGGGGAGTCATGCTGATTTTGGCCTGTGCCTTGTTCAGCAGGATGACGGCAAGCTAGTGCTGGCGGGCAACAGTTATCTGGCCGACGGTTTTGATTGTTATTTTTCCCTGGCCAGGTATGACTGGAACGGGGAATTGGATGCGAGTTTTGGCAGCAACGGCAAAGTATCAACATGGGTAAACCATGACCGTGACTTTCCCCGCAGTATACTGCAGCAGCCGGACGGCAAGCTGGTGGTAGCGGGATACAGCAAGAACGGTTTTGATGATGATTACGCGCTGGTGCGATATAACAGAAACGGGAGCCCGGATACAAGTTTTGGCAATGGTGGAATTGTTGTCACCTCGATATTGGACGGTTATGACAACGCTTACGGCCTTGTCCGGCAGCCGGACGGCAAGCTGGTGGCGGCAGGCCGAAGCGAAGCAAATTTTTCCCTGGCAAGGTACAACAGCGACGGAAGCCTTGACAAGAGTTTTGGCAGCGGCGGCAAAGTAACCACGCCGCTGGAACATAATTACGTGCAGGCTTCCAGCTTGGTCCTCCAACCGGACGGCAAACTCGTGGTGGGAGGTACAAGCCGGATTGGCAATGAATACTGTTTTGTACTGGTGAGATACAACAGCAACGGCACGCTGGATGCGGACAATCCCACGCCAGTGCCCCGGCTGGACGAGGGCAAGGTTATGATTTATCCGAATCCCTGCGGAAATATTGTATATTTTGCCTATGTACTATACAGCCAGGCGAAAATTAATATTGATTTGTTCAATATGTCGGGCGAGCGGGTGGCGCGGATTAGAGAAGACAGAAAGGGAGGCTTGGGCCAGAGTTTGGTGACAACTTGGGATTGCAGCCAGGTTACTCCCGGGATATACCTGGCCCGGATTGTTATTCGGGATAACGAAGGAGAATTGGTCATCGCCGAGACCAGGAAAATTGCAATAGTACGATGATCATAGACATTGCCGGCCAACTGATTCGGGGGACACCACGCGTAGTGAAATATTTTCGGCGGTTTTATAATGGGGGGCGGAGTCCATTCATAAAACCTGGCTGTCACCACGGCGAAAAAGAGCAAATGAATGCGCGTTTGGATGAAGCCCTGCCTTATAATTGTAAGCGTGATTTGTTTTGACAATCCTCCGGATAAACACAATAATAAATTTGCCTGATGCCGCTTACAGGGGTCCAAATACTATTAACCGGAGGAATTTTATTATCAGGAGGACCGCTGTGATGAAAAAAGCCATACTGCCAATGCTCGTTTTCGCCATGGCATTGATGACGGGCTGTGCGCATGTCTATCACGCGCGCGTGGACGCCATCAATGACGGCCGGATGAGTGACAATAAAACGTATATTATAGTCCCGGGGAATGCCAATACTGCTGCAGGTGATCTCCAGTTCAGGGAATTTGCCCGGTATCTGCAAAGGGCTTTGCAACAAAACGGGTTCATTGCCGCCAGTGAAAATACACCGCCGGATGTTGAAATATATCTTTCCTATGGGATTGGCAATCCCCGCCCGCGTATCCGCACCTATACAGTCCCGGTCTGGGGCCAGACCAATACTGAAATTACAACCACGGAAAGCACCCATAAGACTCAAACAGGCGTCCATACCACGACGACCACGGATATTACCCCTGAATACGGGGTGACCGGCTACACCACCCAGGATCAGGTCCTGACGGTTTATCCAAAATACGTTGAAATCGACGCGTATAGCATTAAAAACGCCAAGCCCGGGGACAGGCTGGAACAACTCTGGAAGACCACGATTCGCTCCGAAGGCAAGAAAAATGAGATCAGGAGCGTATTTCCAATACTGATGGCCGCAGCCGCAAAGTACCTGGGGGGCAATACCGGCAGGGAAATCGAGGTTGCGCTGACCCGCAATCAGCCGGAGGTCAAGCTGATCACGGGAAATGAATAACCATGATCCGGGACGTTCTTTGTTTTACAACTCATCCCGGAACGGGGCAATGCCGGGTTTTTTATCGGATCTATACTGCTGGTATTTGTTCAGTTGCCAAATTGCAAACGTCCCTGATTACTGCTTCCAAACTGCAAGCAATTTTTTATCTTTCCTGTATATATCCGGGTAAAAATGCAGCAATCCGTCCGTTTCCAAAGCACTGGTCATATAGGTGACATACAAGGGGACGGGCTGGGCCAGGTCAATGGTTTCTTCATCCGCCAGCCGCAAAGTCTCGCGCAGCCACTCCTGCTTCCAATTGTAGGGATCATTTAAAACATACTCGGCCAGGGCCAGGGGTTTTTCAACCCGTATGCACCCATGGCTGAAAGCGCGGTCAGGCTCCCGAAATAAACGGCGCTGCGGCGTGCCATGCAGATAAACATCGTAGGGATTCGGCATGACAAATTTTATACGGCCGAGCGCATTCCAGGGCCCCGGTTCCTGGCGAAAGCGGTACTGTTTAAAATAATCCCACTCAGCCATGTCCGACCAGTCAATTTGCCAGGGCTCAACAATGAAAGTATCCTCTCCCCAGCCGGCCAGCACGGTTATGTGGTTGTTCTCCAGAAAAAAAGGATCCTGGCGGATGAGGGGCAGTTTTTCCTGGTGGACGATCTGCTGGGGGATCCTCCAAGCCGGATTGAGCACCACGGCCTCGATGTTGGCGGCAAATACCGGCGTGGGGTGGCGTTTTTTTCCCACCACCACTTTCATGGTCATTAATGTGCTTCTGTTTTCGATCACCTGCAATTGATAGCTTGGAATATTAACAAGAATATATCTGGCCCCCAAATCAGGGGGCAGCCACCGCCGGCGCTCCAAATTGATTTCCAGTTGGCGGATGATATCCGGCAGCGGCCGGTTCAAGGCTTTGAGCGTGCCAGGGGTCAGACGGCCGGTCGGGGGCAAGTAATGGCGGGTTTGAAACTGTTTTAAGGCCGCCTGCAGGTTCTCGTCCCAGTACAGCGTGCCAGCGGAGGCGGCCTGATAATCGCCAAGCGCTGAAAGTCTTTTCTGCACAAGCGGGATCCGCACTGGATCCTGATCGCCAAGCTTCAGCGCAGGCCCGTTGGGGATCAGGGGCCAAGCATTTCTATCCGCCAAAGTGCGGTAATACTGCAGCGCGCTTTTCAATCCCAGATAGAGAAAATCATTTCTGCCCCACGCGCGCGTCATTTCCAAGATTTTGCCCTGGGACAAGGCGCGGAGTAAAAGCGTTTCCAGGCGCAGGCGCGCTTGCGGATCATGGATTCCGCGATCCCTGGCCTTCCATGGTGTCCGCCCCATGGCCAGGTGGGTGTTGAAGGCGAAAAACGCGTCGGTTAACAAAAGCTCCAGGGTCACGGCCTGGGATGCCAGTGCCGGATTGCGAACCAGGCTGTAATCAGTGAAGCAGCGCAGCAGGGCTTTGATCTCCGGGCAATGATAGTCTTCGGGGCGCAGGCCCTCTGCAGCGGCGCTTTCCAGCATGCCCAAAAAAGCCCGGGCAAGTTCCATCCTGCCGGTGTTTTTCAACCAGACAGGCGCATAACCATGGACGTGATAGAATTTGTTCAGCAAGGCGGAAGCAAGGATGGTGGTGTCGCTGGCGGATATCCGGGGGAGAGCATCAGCAGCCGGTATCCTTGGCGCCGTAGGTTCCGGCCTGGATACGACGGCTGTCTGGCATGCGGAAAAGAATGACATAAAAAGCAAAAGCATGAATACCTGATAAAATCTCATCTTTGCACCTTTGACTGGGATGCGATGCATAAGACTGCATATCATTGCTGCCAAATTACAAGAATACTGCCGGAGGCGTCCTTGTCCATCCGATAATTTAACCGGTCAGGGCTGCCGGAGGCGTCCTTGTCCATCCGATAATTTAACCGGTCAGGGCTGCCGGAGATATCTTTTTCCCAAGGTGGGGCGGGAACGCGTGCACGCACTGCAGGGAGTGAGCACGCCCTCTAAAATGGTTGCAGCCGCGGACTTTTGTTTTCCGCTGCCACCTTGGGAAAAAGATATCTCCGACAGTCTGGTTGCCTGCTGACGCAGATTTATTAATATGCCACCGCGAATTCCCCGGCCTAACTCCGTGACCCGAGAGGAAGAGCATTATTGAAAAACAGGTCGAGGCCGGGGACATCTCCGCCATAAGCGGAGATGCGGCATAAGATAATGCCTTTCTACCACTCAGATCAAAAATCCCCCGCTCTTTAAGAGCGGGGGATTTTTAATAGTTATCGCGTCTTTCTCACTCCCGATTTGGACACCTGTGACTCCATAAACATTATCGGCGCAATGAATACAGAACGTAAAAAAGGAAAACACGGACGTTTCCAACCACCCCATCACCAATCACTGATTTTTTGCTTATTGTGCTTGCTGGCAATACCAAGATCACGTAGACTTTTAGCATCAGAAAACCCCGGAGGGTTGTATGCTGGAAAAAATATTCAAACTCAAGGAGCACGGAACCACTGTTAAAACCGAGGTGGTGGCAGGCGCCACCACTTTCATGACCATGGCCTACATTATTTTTGTGCAGCCGGCCATTCTTTCCCAGTGCGGCATGGATTTTAACGCTGTCATGGTGGCGACCTGCCTGGCCAGCGCTTTGGCCTGTTTTGCCATGGCCCTGCTGGCCAATTATCCCATCGCCCTGGCTCCGGCCATGGGGCATAACGTCTATTTTGCTTTTGTGGCCTGTCCCATGATTGCCGCCATGATGGGTGAAAACGCGGCAGTCAAACCCTGGCAGGTGGCCTTGGGCGCGATATTTATCTCCGGAGTGGTTTTTATAGGATTTTCCTTTTTGGGAATTCGGGAAAAAATCATCAAGGCCGTGCCGCCGTCTTTGCGCCATGCCATCGCGGTCGGGATCGGGCTCATGATCGCCCTGGTGGGTTTTGAATGGTCCGGAATTACCACGGCCAATCCGTCCATTTACATCAGCATGGGCAAACTGAATTCCGCGCCGGTCCTGTTGTCGCTCTTTGGTTTGGCCGTGATATCCGTTTTGCTGGTGCTGGGGGTCCGGGGGGCCATTTTGATCGGCATAGCGGCCGGCACGATGGCGGGTTTGATTTTCGGCCTGGTCAAATATCAGGGCATTGCCAGCCCCGTGCCCTCGCTGGCACCGACCTTTTTCCAGCTCAGTTTCAAAGGCGCATTGAGTTTGGGCTTTCTGGAATTGATTTTTGTTTTCTTTTTCCTGGATCTGTTTGACACCATCGGCACCTTGATCGGCGTGGGGGAAAAAGCCGGTTTCATCAAGGACGATCACCTGCCCCGCGCCCAGCAGGCCCTGCTCTCCGATGCCACGGCCACGGTTGCGGGGTCATTGCTGGGCACGTCAACAGTGACCAGTTATGTGGAAAGCGCGGCCGGCGTTTCCCAGGGCGGCCGCACGGGCTTAACCAACGTGGTGACCGGACTGCTGATGCTGGTCGCCGTCTTTTTCAAGCCTTTGGTGGCCATGATCGGTTCGGGCTGCCAAACCGCGGAGGGGGTATATCTCTATCCGGTGGTGGCGCCGGCGCTGATCGTGGTGGGCTGCATGATGATGAGCTGCGTGAAAAAAATCCCCTGGGATGATTACGCAGAAGCCATTCCCGCCTTTTTAACCATTGCGGTCATGCCATTTTGCGGGTTTTCCATCACTGAAGGAATTGCCTTTGGATTTATCAGCTATGCCTTGCTGAAAACCGTGGCCGGGAAAAGCAGGGAGGTGCACCCGCTGATCTATATTTTTGCCGGGTTGTTTATTTTACGCTATATCCTTACAGCCTAAGGAACGCCCGACTTCATGATAAACCATCCGGCTGAAGCGGGGACGATGCCTGGAATAATGATCACGATGATAGTTGGTGTTGTTTTTTACTCACATTACAAAGAGGGAGGCTAAATGGCATGAAGAAATTATTTAACTGGCAGGTAACCCTTGGCATCTTGCTTGTCGGGCTTTCGATAGTTTTTTATCTTTTCCATTATTCAGTATTCAGGGATGCGCACCATATTTTCCTGTATTTGATCGGTGACATCGCCTTTTTGTTTCTGGATGTTCTGATTGTGACCATGGTTTTGCACCGCCTGCTTGAATACCGGGACAAGCAGTCAATGCTTAGAAAACTAAACATGGTCATCGGCACTTTTTTCAGCGAGGCGGGGACAGAGCTTTTAAAAAAATGCTCGCAATGTGATCCGCGTTTGACCGACATTTCAAGCAAGCTTGTTATTACGAACAACTGGGGTGTGAAGGAATTCTCCGAGGGGGGCAATGCCATTAAAGCCCACACGTCCAACCTAGACAGCAAAGCCGGTAATCTGGTTGAAATCAAGGATTTTTTGTTGGGCAAGCGTCCGTTTCTGCTGAATCTGCTTGAAAACCCCAACCTGCTGGAACATGAATCGTTCACCGAGCTTTTGTGGGCGGTTTTTCATTTGACCGACGAGTTGGCGCACAGGAAAGACCTGGCAAAATTGCCGGCCAGCGACTGCCAGCATCTGGCCGGGGACATCAAAAGGGCATACCAGCAGCTGGTTTTACAATGGCTTGATTACATGAAGCACCTCAAACAGGATTACCCATACCTGTTTTCCCTGGCCATAAGGACAAATCCTTTTGATGCGAATGCTTCGGTGGAGGTCAGGTGAGGCTTGTCAAGACGGTAAAATATTAGTTGAAAACTTGCCTGGCGGCAGGTAAAACCGGAAAATTTATCCGAGTCATCCTCAAAACGCTGGCGGTTAAGTTGCCAAAGCAAAAGTGGCGGATTTCGGATTGTGAGTATCCGCTTTTTTCGCCGCCAGCAAGCCAAACGCGGCGTGCTGAATAATGACGGGTGCAAGTTTCCCCGGATAACGGCCAATCTTGGCAAACGAAGACATTTCATCTTTTGCACGCGCGGATAAAATTGATGCCGGGTATTTGTGGCTTATTGACATTCCAGTGGAAATTTTGGAAAATCAGCCAGCCTTGCTTTAAAAGCAACATGCTGTCAGCGGGGGGGAGTGCCGTGCGCATAATGAAAATATTGCTGGCCGGAATTTTATTGGCAGTCATTGTTCCCCGGGGCGGGGAAGCATCGGAAAAAGAAGAGTTTGGAGGACTGGGGTTGGCTGTGGCCCAAATTTATGATCAGCAAACCCGGGATCATTTGGGAAACCTGGTGGTTTTGGATGTGCTGGCCGCCACGGATGCCCAAAAACAGGGCGTGGAAAAAGGCGATGTGATCACCCGGGTGGATGGAGTGCCCGTGGCCGGCAGAAGTTTCGCTGAACTGGTGACCAAGCATTTGCGCGGAAAAACCGGCAGTATGGCCGAGCTGACTGTCATGAGGGCCGGAAGCGAAAAACCGCTGACTTTCAAGATCAAACGTGGAAAAATCGTGTATCCGCCGGAACAGAAGAGAAAAGCAGGGGACAGGGATGCCCCCCGGGAATGATGTTTGCCGCTTAATGAACTTGAACACAACCGGCGTTTTTAGAGAATTTGCCATGACCGCGCAAAACAGCGGCCAAAAGGATGTGAAAGACATGCTGGAAGGATTAACAAATTTATCGCCTGTCTTACTTGCCTTGGGGGCCGGGATCTTCACCTGGGGGGTTACTGCTTTTGGGGCGTCTTTGGTCTTTACCACCAAAACCGTGAATCAAAAAATATTGGATGGCATGTTGGGATTTGCCGGCGGGGTGATGATTGCTGCCAGTTTTTGGTCTTTGCTGGCTCCGGCCATTGAAATGTCGGCGGGCGGCAGCCTGCCGGCCTTTTTTCCGGCTGCGGTCGGTTTTTTGGCAGGC
>JAFGIQ010000209.1 GCA_016929575.1 candidate division FCPU426 bacterium | reverse complement strand
GGCGGTGAAAACCGGCTATCATTTCCTTTTGCGCGTGAAAGACAAGAAAAACAACGAAGTGCAGAGTGTGGCGCCGCTTATTGTGGTGGATGCAGGAACCAAGGCCTGCACCAAATCCGGACGGCCGTTGGATGAAGAGGTGCCCTTCCATTTTGAACCGACGGACATCAAAATCAAAAGTTGGGTTTTCGATGTGGTGGAGGCGGATACGGGCAAAGTCGTGCGTTCCTATGATGGCACCGCGCCGCTGCCCGACAAGCTGGTATGGGATTCGCGCGACCAGCAAAACCGCAAGGTCTCCACCAAGAAGGAGTACGGGTATGTGCTGCGCATGCAGGATCAAATCGGCAATGTCTGGCAACAGGCGGCGGTGATAGAAAAAACACAGATAAAAATCGTTTCCCGGAAAGGCGCCGACCTGGCCGTCAAAGTGGAACAGATACTTTTTGATTTTAACAAGGCGGAGCTCAAACCCGGCATGTTCCAAAAACTACGCAAAGTTGCGGACTTGTTCAGGGCGCATGCCGGCAGCGGCGTCACCATCATGATTGAGGGGCATACGGATGAATCCGGAACCGAAGCCTATAACTACGACCTCTCCCTCAAACGCGCCAACATGGTGATGCGCTACCTCGTGGAAGAGGAGGGGTTGGCTTCCGCCAAAATGAAGATGAAAGGGTACGGCAAAACCCAGCTGCTGACGCAAAGCAGGACACCCGATGCCCAGGCATTAAACCGCCGGGTTGAAATCACCCTCTTTTTCCGTGAAAACTAAACATACCCCCCGCTGCCAAGACGGCCAGGCCGCCCCCTTTTTTCTTGCAGGCAGGCACAAAAGACATGTATAATTTTCTTTTAGTCTTGTTTCCGCTTTGTTCTTTTGCCCTTTTTAAACAAGCTGGAAGCGGAAGGCGTTTTTTAATCAGCAGGTGAGAGCCTGCGTGTTTGAAAAGACGGCGGTTGGATGAGAGGCGGGGCCGTATACAGGAAAGAGACTCCGTGTTAACATCCGCAGGGCTCTGCGGGCCAAAGCACGGGAGGGAAGGGATTTTGCTGTCAGGCAAGGAGCGGTTGGGATAATGGCACACGAAAACCTGGATTTTGAAGAATCATTGGTTGAACTGGAACGGAGGATTGACGAGTTGAAAAAATTCAGTGACAACCAGCGCCTGGATATGCAGGAGGAGATTAAAAGGATGGAGGAAAGGGCGCAAAAACTGCGTCGGGAGACCTATGAGCAGTTGACGCCGTGGCAGATTGTTCAAATAAGCCGCCATCTGCAGCGGCCCCACACCCTGGATTATATTCACGGGATGTTTGAGGATTTCATGGAAATGCACGGCGACCGCGCTTTTATCGACGACCGCGCCATGGTGGGCGGCGTGGCCTGGTTGAATAAAAAACCGCTGATCGTCATCGGCACCCAGAAAGGCAAAGACACCAAGGAAAACATCGCCTGCAATTTTGGCCTGCCTTTGCCCGAGGGATACCGCAAAGCCCTGCGCTTGATGAAATTCGCGGAAAAATTCAATCTGCCGGTAGTGACCCTGGTTGATACTGCCGGCGCTTTCCCCGGGTTGGAGGGGGAGGAAAGGGGAGTGGCCGAGGCCATTGCCCGGAATTTGCGCGAGATGTCCATTTTACGCATACCGGTGGTCGTGGTCATTATTGGCGAGGGCGGCAGCGGCGGGGCTTTGGGCATAGGCGTAGGCAACCGGGTGCTGATGCTGGCCAATGCCTCCTATACGGTTATTACCCCTGAAGGCTGCGCAGCCATTTTATGGAAAGACCGGAACCAGGCGCCCCGGGCTTCGGAGATTCTCCGGCTCACGGCGCCGGATCTGAAGCAATTGGGCATTATCGACGAAATCATCGGCGAACCTCCGGGAGGGGCCCACCATGAGCCGGCTTTTGTCATTGAAGGGGTGAAGCAGGCCCTGGAGAGGCATCTGGGGGAATTGTCCAAGAAGTCGGTGAAGCAATTGCAGGATGAACGCTACGAAAAATTCCGCCGGATTGGTTTTTATACTGACGCGGATTTGCCCAAACCTTGCTCCTCCCCGCCGGCAAACGAAGACACCGCCCCTGCGGGTGGCAACGGAAAACCCGATAAAAAAAAGAAGCATGACTAGCACGCAGCCGGGAATATTCCCCATTGCCGGTCCGGCAGCACACTTGGCTGCCAGGCAAAGGCATCATCTCCTCTTTTCTGCAAAAAATCCCGGACTTGCCGCGGGAGAAGGAACCGGCACCGTGCAACGGGGAAGCTTTCCCCGGAAAAGCAGGGAGGCCCAAAAACAAAAGCAGCACCACGGGTCGTACCCATGGCGCTGCGTTGCCCTCGGCGTGCTGCTCTTGTCGGCAGGGGCCGGATCACTGTCAGCAGAGGAAACGCCTGAAAAAGCCGCGCTGCCTCCGCCGCTTCAGGTTGTCGTCATTGACCCGGGACATGGAGGCAAGGATGGAGGCATGCTGGTTGCCAAAAACCGCCTCGAAAAAGATGTGGTTTTAGCCGCTGCCCTGGCGCTAAAAGAAGAGCTGGGCCGCCAGGCAAACCTGCAGCTTTATCTTACCAGAACGCGTGATATTGCAGTCACGATTCTGGAGAGAACCACCATGGCCAACCGCCAGGAAACGGATATTTTTATCAGCCTGCATTTGACAACCCAAACCCAAACCGGGGGGCAGGTGCGGATCTACATCAACCAAACCAGGGAACTGGAGCGTCCGGCCGGGCTGCAATTTTCCAAAATGCAGGCAAGTGCATATATCACACCATGGTATTTGGCGCAAAACGGCCAGCAGGGGCTCAGCGAACAGCTGGCAGCCGTCCTGTTGAAATCCTGGCGGGAACCGGATGCTGTTTCCGGTGAATCGGAATTATACCAAGCCCCCTTGGTCACACCTCTGTCGGTGCTGACGGGGGTAAGAGCGCCGGCCGTGCTGGTTGAATTGCCTCTGCCTGCCGGCCAGGCGCTGGATGACAGACGGTTTGAAGAAACCATTCGCATCATGAGCCGCAGGCTGGCCCGGGGCCTGGTGCAATTCCTAACGCATAGGTGAGTGAAAAAAATGGACGCTAAAATGCAAAAATGGCTTCCGGTTTTTGGGGGGCTGGCGGGAACCGCTGTGGTCCTGGCGGTGGGAATTTTTTTCATTGTCCGGCCCTTTGGACTACAGGGTACGGGCGATCCCCTGATTCCGCCGGACCAGGCCAGGGCGGTGAAGGTATATATTTATTCCGGTCAATTGCCCCAACCGTCAATGCAGGTGGTGCAGGTGAACAAGGAAGCGTCATTGCCGGAGCAGATAAGATGGATCATGCGCAAGATCGCGATTTTATATCAACAGGAATACAAAAAGGAAGGACGGACACTGGATTTCGGTATCCGCAGTCTTTATGTGCGTAAAAATGGCCTCCTCATTCTTGACTTTGAAAAAAGCGTTCAGTATAATCAATTTCACGGCGCCTGGGAAGAATGGCAGCTGGTCCGCTCCCTGGTGCGGTCAATCCTGGAGAATTACCCGGAGCTCAACCAGATGAAAATCCTGGTAGGCGGCCAGGAGGTTGACACCTTGGCGGGACATGTTGATCTTTCCCGCTCTTTTATACTTGGCGATATCGAATAAAAAGCTTGGCCAAAGCCACTTCGGAGGATTATCTTTAATGGATAAATTGAAAAGCGCGTATTCCACCAATCAACCTCCACTTGCGGATGAAAAGAAAAGAAAAGAAGGCTGTCTGGTCGGGGCTGCCATCCTGGGAATGATCATTCTGGCCTTGGCCGGCGTCATGGCGCTGGTTATCTATATGAGACCGGCGGGATTGCTGCGGTACGGTATTGTGGCTTCCATCAGCAACATGGAAGTGCGTTTGGAAAGCGAACACACACTGCCTGACGAGCAATATGAGGAATTGAAGATATATCTCAGATCCCTGAAGGATTATGTAGTGAACAATCCCATCGACAAAAAACTCGTTATTCAGGTGACGCCGGTAAGGGAGACCTTCAGGGCGGCTTTGCGGGACGGACAAATCGGCCGTTCGGAGATGGAAGCGATCAGAGCTGCGGTCTGGAAATCAAACATACCCTTGCAGGCGCCGGTCGGCAAGCAGCAGAGCCCCTCCTCCGGGGCCAATTCACCTCCCAGGTGAGAAAAGGGCGGGGGTAATTCAGTGGTAGAATGCCAGCTTCCCAAGCTGGACGTCGCGGGTTCGATCCCCGTCTCCCGCTCCACTTTTTCGTGGAGTACAAACCGGGCTGTCATAGAAAACTGGTGTGGCGCCGACAAGCGCCACACCAGTCAAAACCACGCCGGCAGGAAAATATGTACGGCACGTTTATCGTGTACGGCCAATTTGCACCGCGGCCCTTTTGCATTCCTATGGCGAGGATCAGCCTGATGCCAGGCTGCGGGTGTTGCGGATGCATCATGCACAAGGATGGATGTGAAAAATGAAAAAAAACATACTGGTCTTTTGCCTTGCCTGCCTGCTGATCGCCTGGAATGCTCCTGCCTGTCAGGCCAAACCCCGCAACACGGCTTCCAAAACGAAGCTGACCCGAAGCGAAAGCTCCGCGCCAACAACCAGGGGCCGCCATTGGGGGTTTGGACTGATCATAGGCGACCCCACCGGGATCACGGCCAAATACTGGCAGAATGAAAGTATCGCGTATGATTTTGCCCTGGGGGCACAACTGGCGGGTGCCGGGGTGAGCGCGCATGCAGACTATTTGTATCATTTATGTGTTTTTCCGGAGGTGCCGGAAGCGCCGATGTATGTCGGCGGTGGACTTTTTTTAGGCGGGTCTTCCGATGTGATATCCACCGGCGGACGCGGTGTGGTGGGGATGACGTATCTTTTCAAGGAACCATTCGATGTTTTTATGCAGCTGTCGCCGAATTTATCCTTGTTGCCGGAGGTCGGTTTCTTTTTTACCTTTTCCATCGGCGTGAGGATTTATATTTGAAGGCGGAGTCCGGAGCCGCAGAGGGAAGACGGCGGCGGCGGAAGATATTTTTCTGGGGCGGGGTGCGAAAAATTGTTGACATTGATTTTGAAATTATATAATTTAGAGTCAACCAGCCTTTCCCGCCGTGCATGCCTCTCGGGGCGAGGCGGGGAAGGACAGGCTGGATAGGAAAGTGCGAAGGCACAAAAAAATATTTTAATTCTCAAGGGGAGGTGAGACACAGTTGAAAGCTCTGGGTCGACACATTTTGCTGGAGCTTCACGGTTGCGACAGCAACATTTTAAAGGATCATGAACAAATAGCGGAGATTATGAAGAGCGCCGCACTTGCCGCCAAGGCTACCATCGTCAAATCCGTTTTTCACCATTTCAACCCCTATGGCGTCAGCGGAGTCGTTGTCATTGCGGAATCTCATCTTTCGATACATACATGGCCTGAACACGGTTTTGCTGCTTTGGATTTTTTTACTTGCGGTGATGAAGTGGATCCCTGGATCGCCCATCATTACGTCGCGGAAAAACTCAAAGCCAAAAGCAAAAAATCCATTGAAATAAAACGCGGTGTTTTTGACGTGGCGGAATTGAAACATAAAGTCGTTGCCTAACCGGTCGTAATACGAGAAAAGGAAACGGTTACATCGCAAGAGGGAATGCAGAACTTAAAGGGAGCGATCCTTGGGTTCTGCATTCCCTTTTTTCAGAGGATTGGTCATGGATGTTATTAAAGCGCATCTGTTTGTTGAAATGTATTCCCCCAACGAGGGCCATCTGCATGGGTTTAAAAAAGTATTGGTTGAGGGGAAAACGGATTTTCAAACCGTGGAGATCGTGGATACGCATGAATACGGGCGTTGTCTGCTCCTCGACGGCAAGATGCAATCATCGCAGATGGATGAATATATTTATCATGAATTCCTCGTCCACCCCGCTTGCACGACCCATCCCCATCCCCGGAGGGTGATGATCATCGGCGGCGGGGAAGGGGCCACTCTGCGCGAGGTGTTGCGCCATGCGGACATTGAACGGGTGGATATGATTGAAATCGATGCGAAGGTGGTTGATTTTGCCAAACGCCATCTCGCCGAGTGGCATCAGGGCGCGTTTGCCGACAAACGTTGCCGTCTTATCGTGGAAGACGGCCGGCGGTACGCGGAAACCACCGGGGAGCAATACGACCTCATTATCATCGATGTCTCTGATCCGGGATTCGAGGGGCCGGCCTATCTATTATATACGGTGCAGTTTTACCAGGCCATTGCGCGCTGCCTGGCGCCGGGGGGGTTGATCGCCCTGCAAGCCGGGTCCAGCAGCGTGATACACGGCGAGATTATGGCCTCGGTGTATCGGACGCTGAAAAAAGTATTTTTTGTCGTACGCGGGTATGAAGCCAGCATCCCCTCTTTTAACTTGCCTTGGGGCTTTTTTATCGCCTCCAGGACGGCGGATCCCAAATCACTTGCGGCGCAGACCATCGATCGGCGTTTGGCCGAGAGAGAAGTGGTGAAGCTGCGTGCGTATGACGGCGAGACACATGAAGGTCTTTTTAAAATCACCAAGGCGCTGCGCCAGATGCTGGAGACACAAGGCCGGGTGATTGAAGATAAAAGTCCCATGTATACCCCGCTATAGGGATGCAGCAAGAAAGGAAGCAAGACAGTGGCCGGTGAATACCCGAATCAATATGCAACGCCCCTTTTTGAGGCGATTATCAATTATGCCAAAGGACGGAAAGTCTCCTTTCACACTCCGGGGCATAAACACGGCGTTTCCATACCCCAGGAATTCAGGAATTTTGTGGGTGAAAAGATATTTGATTGCGACCTTACGCTCTTGGAGGAGGTGGACTCCCTGCACGACCCCCGGGGCGTGATCAAGGAGGCCCAGCGTCTGGCCGCCAAAGCCTACGGGGCCGATTATGCCTTTTTTTTGCTAAACGGGACTTCCGGCGGGAATCATGCCATGATCCTGACCGTTTGCGATCCGGGAGACAAGATCATCATCCCCAGAAACACGCACCGCAGTGTCCTGGCGGGCGTGGTCTTGTCCGGCACCACACCCGTTTATGTCATGCCCGAACGGGACGAGGCCATGAATATGCTGCTGAATGTGACGCCCGAGGCCATTTCCCAGGCCATACGCGAGCATCCGGATGCCAAAGCGGTTTTGGTGACGCATCCCACCTATGAGGGCATCGGCGCGGATGTGAAGGAGATAGGCCGCCGGGCGCATGAAGCAGGCATGTTTTTTTTGGTGGACGAGGCGCACGGGCCACACTTGAAATTCCACCGCGACCTCCCCGTCTCGGCCATGGATGCGGGCGCGGATATTTGCGTGCAGAGTTCGCATAAAATCATCAGCTCCCTGACCCAGACTTCATTGCTGCTGGCGCGGCGTACCGTGGATGTTCTGAAGCTCAAGCGTATCCTTAGCCTGTTGATGACCACCAGCCCCTCTTATATATTGATGGCCTCCCTGGATCTGGCCCGCATGCAAATGGCCACCCGGGGGAGGGAACTTTTATCCGTGGCCATCATGCTGGCGGAGGACGCCAGGCAGCGGATCAATCAGATTCAGGGCCTGTCTTGTTTTGGCAAGGAGATTGAAAAAAAATGCGGAGCCAATCAACTGGATGTCACCAAATTATGCGTGCGGGTGGCGGAACTGGGATTGACGGGGTACCAGGTCGCCCAGGAATTAAACCGAAAACATAAAATTCAAGTTGAATATGCGGATCTGGACAAGATATTATTGATCATTTCTATCGGCAATACAGAAAGGGACGTGCGGCGCCTGCTTGCCGCCCTGGAAGCCATTGCGCGCAACGCCCCAAAAGCGCCGCGGGGGCAAAGAAACCATCTGCGGTTTCCGGAGCGTCTGCCGGAAGTGGTCATGTCCCCCAGAGCGGCGGTGTTTTCCACCACGCGGAAAGTGCCTTTGAAGGAAGCAGTGGGCAAAATAAGCGCCGAGGTTTTTTCCCCTTACCCGCCGGGGATTCCCCTGCTCAATCCGGGCGAGAGAATCTCGGCCGAGATTCTCGGGTACCTGCGGGATATGCTGCAGCGGGGAGGGAGAATACAGGGACAATCGGATCCGACGCTGCGGACGATCAAAATTGTGGAACAGGCTGCGGAGCAGAAAGAGTCCGGGCCGGCAACCCTTGAAAACCAGGTGAAAAAACGGTTCCCCAGGGAACCGAATAAAATAGAGACGGAGAAAGTTGGTGCGGATGATGAGAAAAACGCAATTGGAAAATTATAGAAAAATGCTGCAGGCCCAGAAACAAACACTGCTGGAAAAAGTCAAGAACAGCGTGGATATGAACCGCGAAGATTCTTCCGATGAAGTGAAGGATGCCGCCGATTTCGCGTCGGATTATTACGAACGCGAACTGGCCTTGGGGCTTTCGGAGACAGAACGGCAACGCCTGCAGGAAGTCGAGGACGCCCTGGACAGGATTGAGGGGGGGTCCTACGGCAAATGTGAAACCTGCGGTTCGTGGATTGCACCCCAACGTCTGGAAGCGCTGCCTTTTGCCAAATTGTGCATAGAGTGCAAGGCCAAGGAAGAACGCAAATAAATAAGTGTTGCATATGCATCCGCGCGGCCAAGCATGGCGTTGGCGCCGACCGCGGGTGCGGACCTCCGGGCTTAGGAGACAGGAAAGATGCTGCAGGCATTGTGTTATTGCAAGGAAAACGGGGTGGAAAAAATAACGGATGCAAAAGGCGTCGCGCGGGTGCTGAAAAACGCGCGCAGCCTTGTATGGGCGGATATCACCAATCCCGAGGAGGACGACATCGATCTTTTGGTCGACACCTTCGCGTTTCATCAACTTGCCATTGAAGATGCCTTGTTTCCCCAATACCAGCCCAAAATGGACGATTATGACGATTATCTGCATATCATCGTTCATGAATTGAACTATCCCTCCCGCTCGGCCCAGGAAGTCAAGTCCCAGGAACTGAATATTCTTGTCGGCAAAAATTATGTCGTGACCATCCATAGCGAGCCTTTGCCTTCCGTCTCCAAACTTTTCCAGCGCTGTCAGAACAAACCCCACTCCATGCATCAAGGTTCCGGCTTTTTACTGCACGCCATCATTGACAATGTGGTGGACAATTATTTTCCGGTCGTGGACCAGATGGAGAACAAAATAGAGCAGTTGGAGGACCAGGTCCTGGCCAAAGCGGATCAATCGGTGCTGGAGAGTATTGTCGACCTGAAGAAAAGCGTGTTGACCATACGCAATTTTATCGTCCCGCAGAGAAAAATATTGGGCTTGCTCTGCCGTGCCAGCACCCCTTTCATCAAACGTGCCATGAGCGCTTATTTCCGCGACGTCTACGACCACGTGGTCAGGGTGAGCGAGCTGTTGGATACCTACCGGGATGTGCTGAATTCGACCATGGATGCCTATCTCTCCGTTGTTTCCCACCGGATGAATGAAATCATGAAAACCTTGACCATCATCACCACCATCATGATGCCCTTGACCGTGATAACCAGTTTTTACGGGATGAATGTCGAGCTGCCGGAGTTTGCCTGGGGATTGAAAGGATACCTGCTGGTTTTAGGACTGATGGTCTGCGCTTTAGGCGGGATGATCATCTTTTTAAAAAGAAAAAAATGGATATAGAGTAAAGCGGCCGCAACGGCCGCCGGCCAGATTTCGCCCTTTTGGAAGTGCTGTCTATAGGCAATTTCTGCCTGCCAGGCTGTCTCCAAACCGCCCGCCGCTCCGTTGTCACAGGCTGCGTCCCCCCCGGAAGGGATCTCAGATGAAGGAAAAAAAATGGCAGTGCTGCAGCTGCCGCAACCGCCGGCAGAACAATGCTGCTGCAATCAATGAAAATACTATGTTTAAATCAAAAAAACATTGACGTGGAGCTTTTACTATGCAAAAATATGCGCCGTTTAATTACAGAAAAAGGCAGTCTTTAAAGGAGGTTTTTCATGGGAGTGAAAGTCGGGATTAATGGTTTTGGACGCATTGGGCGCGGTATTTTCCGTGCCGCCTTGGAAAAGAAAAGCAATCTGGAATTTGTGGCGGTGAATGACCTGACCGATGCCAAAACGCTGGCGCACTTGTTCAAGTATGATTCGGTATCCGGGAATTTTGCCGGCGAGGTGCGTGCAGGGGACGGCGAGATTATTGTGGAAGGAAAAAAACTGAAGGTGATCGCCGAGAAGGATCCGGCCAGCCTGCCCTGGAAGGCATTGGGGGTGGATTATGTCATTGAATCAACCGGACGTTTCACCGAAGCCGCCAAGGCTCAGGCGCATATCACCGCCGGTGCCAAGAAGGTCATCATCAGCGCGCCGGCCAAAAACGAGGATATCACCGTTGTTTTGGGCGTCAATGAAGACAAATATGAGCCTGCCAAACATCACATCATTTCCAACGCCTCCTGCACCACCAATTGCCTGGCCCCTGTGGCCAAGGCCTTGAAGGACAAGCTGGGTATTGTTTCCGGCCTGATGACCACCATCCATTCTTATACCAACGACCAGGTCATCCTGGACGCTCCCCATAAGGACCTGCGACGGGCACGGGCGGCTGCGCTTTCCATGATTCCCACCAGCACCGGCGCGGCCAAGGCCATCGGCCTGGTCATTCCGGAATTGAAGGGAAAACTGGACGGTTTGGCGATTCGCGTTCCCACGCCGAATGTATCCCTTGTGGATTTGGTGGTGAAAGTGGAAAAAAGCACGACCAAGGATGAAGTCAATGCCGTTTTAAAGGAAGCGGCGGCCAGGAATCCTTATTTGGAGTACACGGAGGAGCCCCTGGTGTCACGGGATTTCAACGGCAATCCCGCCTCCTCGATTGTGGATGCCCTGTCCACCTATGTTTCCGGCGGGGATTTGGTAAAAGTGATGGCCTGGTATGACAATGAGTGGGGCTATTCCAACCGCGTGGTGGATCTGGTCGCTTTTATTGCCGGCAAGTAATTGTCCGACCGGGACAGACTAAACAGCGGGAACCGCGGAATGCGGTTCCCGCTGCGGTATTTGGCTATTTTTTAAAAAACGGGAAAGCCAACCCATAGCCTTATGTGCGTGTTCCGGCGGACATTGTAAAAGAAGCTTTTGATACCGGCGTTTACCCGGGCAAGAGACGGAGGGGAAGGCAATGGATAAATTACTGGTGAAAGATCTACAGGTAGAGGATAAACGCGTCCTGGTGCGGGTTGATTTCAATGTTCCCATGGATGAAAACCTTGGAATAACGGACGATACGCGCATCCGCAAAGCCCTGCCGACAATCCAGTATCTGCAAAAAGCCGGCGCCAAGATCATCCTCTGCTCGCATTTGGGCCGTCCCAAGGGCGAAGCGGATGACCGAAAAAGATTCTCGCTGGCTCCAGTGGCGAAGCGTTTGGGCGAATTGCTCGGTTGCCAGGTGAAAATGGCGGCCGACGTCGTAGGCCGGGAAGTCACGGCGTTGGTGCAAAGCCTGGCCGCAGGGGAGATCGCCATGCTGGAGAACGTACGATTTGTCAAGGGCGAAACCAAGAATGACCCCCAGTTTTCCCGCCAACTGGCCGACCTGGCGGATCTGTATGTCAACGACGCCTTTGGCAGCGCCCACCGCGC